>JALZJA010000411.1 GCA_030860005.1 Actinomycetota bacterium | reverse complement strand
CGCGCGACGCGAGCGACTACACGAGCGAGCAGTTCATGCAGTGGTTCATCAAGGAGCAGATCGAGGAGGTCGCCTCGATGAACGACCTGCTGAAGGTCGTGCAGCGCGCGAAGGACAACCCGCTGCTGGCCGAGGAGTACCTCGCCCGTGAGGCGCCCGCCGACGAGGCGGCGGACCTCACCGCGCCGCCCGTCGCCGGCGGCGCGCTGTAACCCGGTTCGCCGAAGCCGATCCGGAGTAACGTCGCCGGGAGGTCCTCGCTCGCGATGACGGGCACCCACCCGGCGCCCGCCGGGCGCGGGGTGGGTCGGCGAAACCCGATTCCGCGCCATACTCGCGCCCGTGCTCGGTCGCACCCTCACCACTGTCGGGCGCCTGCGTCGGCGTCTGGGCACCGGCGCACCGCCGCGCGAGGAGCTCATCGCCCGCCACGTCGCCGGCCGCTCCTTCGTCGATGTCGGCTGCATGTGGAACATCCACGGCGCGCTGTGCTTCGTGGCCGAGGATGCCGGCGCGACGACGGTCACGGGCGTCGACGTCATGGCGCCGACGCCGCGGTTCCTGGACGAGATGGAACGGCGCGGCTCGAAGGTGCGCTTCGTCGAGGGCGACGTGCATAGCCCGGCGACCGTCGCGGCCGTGGGGCCGCACGAGGTCGTCTGGTGCTCTGGCGTCGTGTACCACGCCCCGCACCCGCTGCTCACGCTCGAGCGCTTGCGCGCACTGACGACTGGCACGCTGCTGCTCGCGAGCGAGACGATCCCCGATACGCCGGGGCGGCGTGGCACGTGCGTCATCGCCCCGGGGCCCGGCGATCACCCGGGCGCTCGGCCGCCGGCGGGACCGGGCGAGGGCTACGGGCCGTGGTACTGGGGCATCTCGCCGTCGGCGCTGCGCACGATGCTCACCCTCTCGGGCTTCGCGATCGCCGAGGAGCACCGCCTGCCGTTTCACACGACGGTGGTGGCGGTTCCCGGGTCGCCGCAGGCGACCCGGGGGTGACCTCGCCGGAAGTTCATCGCTGGCGATGAACCGGGCTACGGAGACGGGGCCGCCGCTTTCGGGCGCTTGCCGAGGCGCACCGTTACCGTGCGCTCGTCACCGTCGCGGCGGATGCGGACGGCGATCTCATCGCCGGGCTTGTCGTCGGCGATCGCGAGGGATACGTCGGAGGACCGCTCCACCTTGCGCTTGCCGACGCCGACGATGCGGTCGCCGGCCTCCAGACCGGCATCATCCGCCGGTCCGCCGGGCACGACGCCGGCGATGATGGCTCCGACCCCGGTCGCCGCGTTGCCGCTCCTCACGCCGAGGTAGGGCCGCTCGATCTCCTTGCCCGCCTTGAGGTCGGGCACGACCATCTTGGCGGTGTCGATCGGGATCGCGAAGCCGACGCCGCTGTTGGACTGCGTCGTCGTCGCGATCTGCGCGTTGATGCCGACGACGCGACCGTCGCCATCGAGCAGCGGCCCGCCGGAGTTGCCCGGGTTGATCGCCGCGTCGGTCTGCAGGACGTTGTCGATCGAAAATCCGTTCGGTGCCTCGATCGAGCGCTCGACGGCTGAGACGATCCCGGTCGTGAGCGTCCCCTCCAGGCCGAAGGGGCTGCCCATCGCGATCGCGGGCTGACCGACCTTCAGCCGGGCCGACGAGCCGAGCGGGAGCGGCCGCAGCCGGCTGTCGCTTCCGTCGACCTTGAGCAGCGCGAGATCGGTCGACGGGTCGGCGCCGACGACGCGTGCGTTCACCGGGCCGCCCTCGACGAAGCGCACCTTGACGCGGTCAGAGCCGTCGACGACGTGATCGTTCGTGAGGATGTAGCCCTCGCCGTCGAGCACGAAGCCCGAGCCCGTCGCGCCGTTGCCGGCGCCGCCGTTGCGGGCCTCGACGGACACTACGCCGGGGCGCACGCGCTCGTAGAGAGCCGAGACGTCGGTGGCGCTGCGGGCGGGAGCGGGCTCGGCGGCCTCGTCGCTGGTGATGTCCGCGGGCGCGGCCGAGGACGAGCCGTCGTCCGAGTCTGAGTCGAAGACGCCGCCGAGCGCCAGACCGACGACGGCGACGGCGACGACGAGCGCTCCGAGAAACGCCGCGAGAAAGTGCGAGCTGCGCGAGCCTGAGGTCATGTGGGGTCATTGCACGTTATGGGCATGAAGCGCTGATTATGAATGTCGAAGAGTTCGCGCAGAGGTACCCTTTCGCGATGGCCACGCAAGAACGACTCACCGTCGCGCCGGTCGTCGGCCCGGACGACCCGCGCCGCTTCACTGACTCGGGCATCGAGATCGCTCCGATCTACACGCGGGACGATCTCCCGGAGGACCTCGATCTGGGCGAGCCGGGGTCGTTCCCGTACACGCGCGGTGTTCATGAGGAGATGTACCGCTCGCGCACGTGGACGATGCGCCAGTACGCCGGATACGCGTCGGCGAAGGAGTCCAACGAACGCTACAAGTACCTGCTCGAGCACGGCTCCACGGGGCTCTCGATGGCCTTCGACCTGCCGACCCAGCTGGGGCTGGACTCCGACGACGAGCGCTGCCTCGGCGAGGTCGGGCGCACCGGCGTCTCGATCGACACGATCGAAGATATGGGCCTGGTCTTCGACGGCATCCCGCTCAACGAGATCTCGACGTCGATGACGATCAACGCGCCCGCGACGGTGCTGCTGGCGCTGTACTCGCTCGTCGGCGAGGAGCAGGGCGTCGCGCAGGAGGAGCTGCGCGGGACGACGCAGAACGACGTTCTCAAGGAGTACATCGCGCGCGGGAACTTCATCTACCCGCCCGAGGGCACGATGCGCCTGACGACCGACCTGTTCGCCTACTGCCACGAGAACATCCCACTCTGGAACACGATCTCGATCTCGGGCTACCACTTCCGCGAGAAAGGCTGCTCGGCGGTGCAGGAGATCGCCTTCACGCTGTGCAGCGCGATCTCCTACGTGGAGGCGGCGATCGACGCCGGCCTCGAGGTCGACGAGTTCGCGCCACGGCTGGCGTTCTTCTTCAACGGGCACAACAACGTCTTCCAGGAGGTCGCGAAGTTCCGCGCCGTGCGGCGGATGTGGGCGCACATCATGCGCGACCGCTTCGGCGCGAAGGACGAGAAGTCGTTGATGCTGCGCTTCCACACGCAGACCGGCGGCGTGACGCTGACCGCGCAGCAGCCGCAGAACAACGTCATCCGCGTCGCGCTGCAGGGCTTCGCGGCCGTCTGCGGCGGCACGCAGTCGCTGCACACCAACGGCTACGACGAGGCGCTCGCGCTGCCGTCGGAGCGCTCCGCGAAGATCGCCCTGCGCACGCAGCAGATCATCGCCCACGAGTCCGGCGCGACCGACGCGGTCGACCCGTTCGCGGGCTCGTACTACGTCGAGGCGCTGACCCACGAGATCGAGTCGCGCGGGTACGAGCTGATCGCCAAGGTCGACGAGCTCGGCGGCTCGGTCAACGCGATCGAGTTCATCACCAACGAGATCGACGAGTCGGCCTGGGGCTACCAGGAGCGCTACCGCCAGAAGCAGGACATCGTCGTCGGCGTCAACACGTACGAGGAGGACGCGATCGAGGTCGAGGACATCCTGACGGTGGACCCCGAGACCGAGGCCGACCAGCTCGCCCGCCTGAAGGCGTTCAAGGAGAACCGCGACAAGGAGCTCGTCGCCAAGCGCCTCGACGAGCTGCGCGAGGCCGCCGGTGGCACGGACAACCTCATGCCCCCGATCCGCCAGGCGCTGAAGGACCACTGCTCGATGGGCGAGGTGTGCGGCGCGATGCAGGACGTCTTCGGGAAGTACCAGCCGCGCGCCTGATCGTCGTCCAGCCCACGCCGTCGCGCTGCGGACGATGAGCGCGGCGGCGCCGACGCATGACCGCCTGCCTTCCCCCGGGAAGCCGTAGGCCACACTTCGCCTGAATGTTCGATTCGCTTCTCGAGTTCGTCGGCGCCTCGGCGTGGGCGTACGTGGCGATCTTCGCGATCGTGACCGTGGATGCGTTCTTTCCGCTCGTCCCGGGCGAGACGTCGGTCGTCACCGGGGCGATCCTCGCCGCCAACGACGAGCTGTCGGTGCTGCGCGTCTTCGCCGCCGGCATGGCAGGGGCACTGGCGGGCGACAACCTCTCGTACCTGCTCGGCGATCGCTTCGGCCCGCCCGTCCAGCGGCGGCTGTTCAGGGGAGAGAAGGCGGCGAGGAGAGTCGACTGGGCGCGCCTGCAGCTGCAGGAGCGTGGCCCGGCGATCATCGTCGCTGCCCGGTTCGTGCCCGGCGGGCGAACCGCCGCCACGTTCTCGGCCGGCGCGCTCGACTACCGCTGGCGCTCGTTCTTCGCTGCCGCCGTGGTGGCCGGCGCGCTCTGGAGCGCATTCTCGACCGCGCTGGGCTGGTTCGGAGGCAACGCCTACAAGGAGTCCTTGTGGAAGCCGCTGCTGATCTCCGCCGCGGTGGCAGTGCTCGTGGCGGGCGCGGGCGAGCTGTACCGGCGCGCCACGGAGCGGCGCGGAGCCGTCGAGCGATGCCGGTGACCGGACCCGGACGCGGGGCGAACCAAGCTCGGATCGTGCCGACGGCCGCCCGAAGTGTGATTGCGGCGCAGCGGCGGGAAGGACTCCGGCGCGCGCGGGCGAACGCTCAGCCATGGAGCAGCCCCAAGCGCAGCGCCGCCTCGTCAAGTCTCCGCCCGAGCTGTGGGCGGAGGTCAGCAGCGAGGAATCGCTCGGTCGTCACCTGGCCGAGTTCGGAGAGATCCGCATCACCCGCGTCGAGCCCGAGACCACCGTTGCCTGGGAGGGCGACCGCGCCAGCGGAACGGTGGAGATCTCGCCTACCGGCTGGGGGACGAAGGTGACGCTGACGGCGACGCCCGTCGCCGGCGCGCCGTCACGAGAGCCCGAGCCGCGCCGAGAGGACGGAGAGGACGGTCCCGAGCCGCAGCCCGTCGCCTACGAGGCCGGGCCCCTCACCGTCGAGCCGGAGGGGGTTGCGGTGCAGCCGGAGCCGGCCGCGGCGGAGCCCGAGCCGATCGCGGTCGAGCCCGAGCCGGTCACCGCGCAGCCGGAGCGGGCCCGCGGGCGCGGGCCGCTCGGGAAGATCATGCTGCGCACGTCCGAGCCACCGGCGCCCGTCGAACCCGAACCCGAGCCCGATGACCCGCCGCGCGGGTTCTTCGCGCGGTTCTTCCGCCGCCACGCAGTGGCGCCTGCGCCCGCGCCGCAGCCGGTTCAGATCAAGCTGCCCGTGCCCAAGGTCGAGATTCCCGCGCCCGGTCCACCCGCGCCAGATCCCAGTCCACCGGTGCCCGCGCCAGATCCCGGTCCGCCCGCGCCCGCGCCGGATCCCGGCCCGCCCGCGCCGGGTCCGGTGCCCGGCCCGCAGCCGGTACCAGACCCCGTGCCCCCGGATCCCGCGCCGGGACCGACGCCCCCGCCGTCGATCGAGACGCCCCTCGAGGCGCCCCCGGTCGGCGCGCAGGCCGCTCTCGACGCACCGTCCGAGCCGGCGCCGCTGGACCCGAAGCGGACGGTCGCGATCCTCAGCGAGGTCCTCGACGACCTCGGCGCCGCCCATCACCGGCCCTTCTCGCGCGGCTGATCCCCTCTGCGGCCAGAGCCTCGCCTCGGGAAGAATTCGCTTGACCCGAGGCGAGGCGCGCGCCGTCGCTTACGATCCCCGGGATGCCAAAGCGCGAGCGACGCCAGAGCGCCCCTGAAACCGTCCAAGAGAAGCTCGACCAGCTCGACGAGCTGCGCGAGTCCGCCAGCCACGGCTCCTCCGAGGCCGCGCAGAAGCAGCACGACCGCGGCAAGTACACAGCGCGCGAGCGCATCGAGAAGCTGCTCGATCCGGGCTCGTTTCAAGAGCTCGACACGTTCATGCGCCATCGCACGCACGAGTTCGAGATGCAGAAGAAGCGCCCGTGGGGCGATGCGGTGCTCGCCGGCCACGGCACGATCGACAACCGGCGCGTCTGCGTGTTCTCTCAGGACTTCACGGTCTTCGGCGGCTCGCTCGGCGAGGTGATGTCGGAGAAGATCTGCAAGGTCATGGAGCTGGCGGGCAAGATCGGCTGCCCCGTCATCGGCATCGACGACTCCGGCGGCGCGCGCATCCAGGAGGGGGTCGTCTCGCTCGGCGCCTACGGCGAGGTCTTCAACCGCAACGTCAAGGCCTCCGGGGTCATCCCCCAGATCAGCCTGATCATGGGTCCGTGCGCGGGAGGCGCGGTCTACTCGCCGGCGATCACCGACTTCATCTACATGGTCAAAGAGACGTCGCACATGTTCATCACCGGTCCCGACGTCATCAAGACGGTCACCGGCGAGACGGTGGAGTTCGACGAGCTCGGCGGCGCAATGACCCACAACACGACCTCCGGCGTCGCCCATTTCGCCTGCGAGGACGAGGACCAGTGCCTGCAGGACGCGCGCTACCTGCTGAGCTTCCTGCCCTCGAACAACCTCGAGATCGCGCCGCGCGTGCAGCCGACCGACGACCCGCAACGGATGGATCCAGAGCTCGACGTCATCGTTCCCGACAGCCCCATGAAGGCCTACGACATCCGCGAGGCCGTGCGCCATATCGTCGACGACGGCGAGTTCTACGAGGTCCACGAGCATTTCGCGACGAACATCGTCTGCGGCTTCGCCCGTATGGACGGCTACTCGGTCGGGGTCGTCGCCAACCAGCCGGCGCGCATGGCCGGCGTGCTCGACATCGACGCGAGCGCCAAGGCGGCGCGCTTCGTCCGCTTGTGCGACGCGTTCAACGTCCCGCTGCTGACGTTCGTCGACGTGCCGGGCTTCCTGCCCGGAACCGAGCAGGAGTACGGCGGCATCATCCGCCACGGCGCCAAGCTCCTCTACGCGTTCACGGAGGCGACGGTCCCGAAGATCACGATCATCACGCGCAAGGCCTACGGGGGCGCGTATGTCGTGATGGCCTCCAAGCACATCGGCTCGGACTTCAACTTCGCCTGGCCGAGCGCCGAGATCGCCGTCATGGGCCCCGAGGGCGCGGTCAACGTCATCTACAAGCGCGACATCGCCGGCTCGCCCACCCCGGACCAGCGCCGCGAGCGCCTGATGGACGACTATCGCGCCCGCTTCGCCAACCCATACGCCACGGCCGACCGCGGCTACATCGACGACGTCATCGCGCCGCACGAGACGCGTCCGAAGATCATCGCCGCCCTCGAGGCGCTCCAGACCAAGCGCGTTCCAACCCCCAAGCGCAAGCACGGCAACATCCCGCTCTAGTGGTTCGTCCTGCGAGTCCGTGCCCGCATGGACGAGTCACGGGGGCCGCCGGGCAAGGACGCAGAATCCAAGGAATACCAAGCGTATCTCGAGATTCGAGGATGCAGCATGGCGGTCATCCGGGGCCGTCCACGTGGGTGCGGATCTGCAGGAGGGACCACTAGTGGGTCCCCGCGTCCCGCTCGCGCTCGCGCTTGTGTGCGTCGCCGGTGCGGGGCTGCGCTTCGCGACCCTCGACGGGCAGAGCCTCTGGTTCGACGAGGCCGTCACGGCTTCGCTGCTGCAGATGGACTTCGGCGCGATGCTCGACGCGATCGGCGACAGCGAGTCCACGCCGCCGCTGTACTACGTCCTCGCCTGGCTGTGGACGAAGCTCGCCGGCACCGGCGAGGTCGGCCTGCGCTCGCTCTCGGCGCTGCTCGGCACCGCGACGATCCCGGTCGTGTGGGCGCTCGCCCGCAGGCTCGGTGGAGGTCGCGCCGCGCTCGTCGCCGGTGCGCTTATCGCGGCGAACCCGCTGCTCGTCTGGTTCAGCCAGGAGGCACGTGCCTACGCGCTGCTGGCGCTGCTGTGCACGCTGTCGGCGTTGCTGTGGCTGCGCGCGCTCGAGGCGCCGCGGGGCGGGCGCCTGCTCGCCTGGAGCGCCGTCGCGGCGCTTGCCCTGGCGACGCACTATTTCGCCGTCTTCCTCGTCGCCCCGCAGGCGCTGTGGCTCGTGCGACACGTGCCCGGCTGGCAAGCGCGGGCGGGCGCGCTCGCGCTGCCGGTCCTCACCGGTGCCGCATTGCTGCCGCTGGCGCTCGAGCAGCGCTCGAACGAGGGCGCCGCGTTCATCGGCCAGAGCCCTATGTACGTCCGCCTCGCGCAGGTGCCCAAGCAGTTTCTCGTCGGCTACGACGCTCCGCTGGAAGGCCTGCTCGCGGCCGCCGCTGCGCTCGCGATGCTCGCCGCGATCGCCGGGCTGGTGATCCTGCTCAGCGGACTCGGGTCCGACGCGACAGCGGCGGCGCGGACGCAGACGGCGCGGCTGACGGCGCTGGCGACGGTCGCCTTCCTGCTGCCGCTTGGCGCCGCCACGCTCGGCGAGGACCATTTCATCGCGCGCAACATCCTCGCTGCGCTGGCGCTGGTCACGGTTCTTGGGGGTGTCGGCTTCGCCAGCGCCTGGAGCCTCGCGCCGCGACTTGCCCGGGCTGCGGTCACCGCCGCGTGTGCTTTCGGGCTCGTCGCGGTCGTCGGCGTCGCAAGCGAACCGACGATGCAGCGCGACAACTGGCGCGGCGCGGTGCGTGCCCTGGGACCGATCGACGACGTCCGCGTCGTGTCGGCGCCCAACGGCGCGCTCGTCCCGCTGCGGTACTACCTGCCGCACGTGCACCCGACCGACCAGCCACAGGTCCGGACGGCAGAGATCGACTATCTCGCGCTGGCGCCGCGCGTCAGCGGCCGAGCGGACGGGCGGTCGAAGCCACCGCGGCCGAGGACGCCACCCCGACCCACGCCGCGATTCAAGCTTGCGGACCGGACGTTCGCCGAGACGTTCACGGTGCTGCGCCTCCAGGCCCCCGGTCAGGAGACCGTCCCCGCTGCCAACGTAGCCCGCGATCTGCGGGGCGGTACGGCGCAGGTGCTGGTGGTCACCGGGCCGTAGCTTCTGCAGTTATGCCGCTTGGGGCGGCTCAAGTGCTACCTCAAACCTGACGCCCCCGTCAGGTTTGAGGTAGCTTCGCCGTCATGGCTGCGCCCGCCCGCTACGACTTCGACTGGCTTGTCGTGGGCTCGGGCTTCGGGGGCAGCGTCTCGGCCTGGCGCCTCACCGAGAAGGGCTACCGCGTCGGCGTGCTCGAGTCGGGCCGGCGCTTCACCGACGAGGACTTCCCCCGCTCGACGTGGGACATCCGGCGCTACTTCTTCGCCCCGCGGCTGGGCCTGCGCGGGATCTTCCGCCTCTCGCTGTTCAAGGACGTCACGATCGTCAGCGGCGCGGGCGTCGGCGGCGGCAGCCTCGGCTACGCGAGCACGCTGTACCGCGCGCGGCCGCGCTTCTACGCCGACGCGCAGTGGGCCGGCCTCGATGACTGGGAACGCACGCTCGCACCCCATTACGACGAGGCCGAACGGATGCTCGGCGTCACCCATGTCACCGCCGACGACCGAGGCGACGATCTGCTGCGCGACTTCGGCAAGCACCTCGGCGTCGAGGACACGTATGCCAAGACGCGCGTCGGCATATACATGGGCGCGCCCGGCGAGACGGTCGCCGACCCGTACTTCGGCGGCGCGGGCCCGCCGCGCACCGGATGCACCCACTGCGGGCGCTGCATGGTCGGCTGTCGGGTCGGCGCGAAGAACACGCTGCCCAAGAACTACCTCTGGCTCGCCGAGCTGGGCGGCGCGCAGGTGCTGCCCGAGCGCGAGGTCGTCGACGTCCGCCCGCTCGGCCGCGGCGACGGCGCGGACGGCTACGCGGTCATCAGCCAGCGAGCCGGCGCCTGGCTGCGCAAGGAGCGCCGGACGCACACCGCCAAGAACGTCGTGCTCGCAGCCGGGCCGCTGGGCACGAACAGGCTGCTGCAGCGCTGCCGCCTCGGCGGCTCGCTTCCGCGCATCTCTCCTCGCCTCGGCCGGCTTGTGCGCACGAACAGCGAGTCGATCCTCGCGGTCACCGCGCCGAAGCACAGCGGCATCGACTTCTCCGAGCGCGTCGCGATCACGGGCTCCATCTACCCGGACGAGGACACGCACATCGAGACCGTCGTCTACGGCAGGGCCGGCGATTCCATGAACCTCCTGCACACGCTGCTCGTCGGCGACGGCACGCGCATCACGCGCCCGCTCAAGCTCCTGTCCGCCGCCGTGCGCCACCCGGTGAGCTTCGTCCGCGTCTGCAACCCGCGCGGCTGGTCGGAGCGCACGATCATCCTGCTCGTCATGCAGACGCACGACAACGCGATCACGCTCGTCCCCACCCGCAACCGCTTCGGCGGGCTGCGACTGCAGACCGGGCAGGACTCCGACAAGCCCACCCCGACCTTCATCCCCGTCGCCAACGACGCGGCGGAATGGATCGCGAAGCAGATCGGCGGCATCCCCCAGAGCTCGGTCCTCGAGGCGCTGGCGAGCATCCCGACGACCGCCCATATCCTCGGCGGCGCCGTCATCGCGCGCTCCCCCGAGGAAGGCGTCGTCGACGCGCGCCACCGCGTCTTCGGCTACGAGAACCTGCTCGTCTGCGACGGCTCGGTCGTGCCGGCGAACGTCGGGGTGAACCCGAGCCTGACGATCACCGCGCGCACGGAGCGGGCGTTGAGCTTCGTGCCCGAGGCCGGCGCCGCGAATGCAGGCGAGGACGAGATCGCCGCCTGATCGCCCGCGCGCGGTTACGCTGCCGCAGCGATGGCCGAGGACGAGCACACCAAGCCGAGCCTCGTGGAGCGCCTCGAGCAGCAGCGCGACCGCCATCGCGGTCGCCCGCTGATCGTTCGCGTGCTCTACGTCGTCGCGGGCTTCACCGTGCTCGGGGCCGGTCTCGCGATGCTGCTCCTGCCCGGTCCGGCGTTTATCGCGATCCCGATCGGGCTCGCCCTCCTGTCGCTCGAGTTTGCCTGGGCCGAGGGCCTGCTCGGCCGCGCGCTCCAGCAGGGGGAGATCGCCAAGCGCAAGGCCGTCGAGGCGACGAAGATCCAGCGCATCCTGAGCGTCATCGCCCTGGCGCTGGGCGCCGGCGCCGTCGTGGCCTGGGCGCTGCTCGGCGACATCCCGCTCGTGCCGGTCTGAGGGGAGCCTGCTCAGCGAGAGCGTTGCGCTGCTGCGCAGCGCTCAATGCGTTGAACCCCAGATCGATATGGATCAGCGACCGGGACGGCGTCGGCCATGATCGGCCACAGTGCCGGATTGCGCGAAAGGCGCACTCCGTCGAGCGCTACGGGGCGCCTGGTTACGGGCTGATCAGCGTGAGCGCCGGCAGCAGGGTCCGGTAGCGCTGGGTGTCGCGTGTGAGTAGCGCGCGACCGCTGACGGCGGCGTGAGCGCCGATGTAGAAGTCGGGTAGCGGTGAGCGTCGGGGGCCGCCGCGGCGCCGGTATTCGATGAAGCATTTGCCGGCCAGGAACGCCGCTTCCCAGGGAAGGTGCTCGCGTTCGAGTCGTGCGGGTAGCGCATGCTCGAGTGTCTCGATGCGCTCAAACGCGACGGAGATCTCCGCGTAGACGAGTGGGTTGATGACGACTTGGCCCGCGTCGAAGGCGTCCGCGAGTTGCTGCTCAGACCAGCTGGCCCATGTCGGGTCCTCGGTGAAGAGGTCAAGCAGGACGTTTGAGTCCACGAGGACTCCGGAGGCGGCCGGGTCAGTCATCGCCGCGAGTGAGCGCCATGATCTGCTCGGTGCTCATCGCCACGGTTGCGCGCGCGCGCATGTCGGCTGCGAGGGCCTTGCCATCGCCGGGATTGAGGCGGATCAATCGTGCCCCGGCCTCGTCGAGGTGGAACTCGACCTCGCTGCCGGGAGTGATGCCCAGCCGCTTGCGCACGTTCTGCGGGATCGTTACCTGGCCTTTGCTCGTTACGCGCACGGTGCCAGCGTATCAAGATGTAATACCGGCCAGTCTTACCATGGCCCACCACGCGATGCTGAAGGCCGACAGCAGGCTGCCACTTCGCGCGCGCGAGCAGCGCCTTCGGGTTTCATTCGACCCGCCCTACAGCCACACGGTCCCCGCCTCGACCCGTCCCTCCCGCGCCGCCTCCAGCGCGGCCGCGGCGACCGCGAGGTCCTGGATCGCCAGCCCGGTCGAGTCCAAGAGCGTGACGGCGTCGTCGCCGCTGCGACCCGGCGCCTCGCCGGCCAGCACCGCTCCCAGCGGCGTCACCCGATCACGGGTCGCGAGGCCCGCCGCGACGGCGCCGGCCAGCTCGCCGCCGTGGGAGGCCTGCTCCCACTCGTCGCAGTACAGCTCGCATGCGACGACCGCATCGATGCTCGCCTCCGCCTTGCCCGATCCGTCGGCGCCGAGCATGTTCAGATGCAGGCCGGGGCGCAGGTCCGGTACGTCGACGACGATCTCGGCGCCCGGCGTGATGGCGCAGACGATGTCGCACGCGAGCGCCGCGTCGCGCTCGCCGGCGTCCCATCCGAGCTCGCCGGCAAGCGCCTGCGCTGTCTCGGTCCGCGGGTCGCGGCAGACCCCCGGGCCGTAGCCGGCGGCGTGCAGGCAGCGCGCCGCCCAGGCGCCGTTCAGGCCGCAGCCGATGATCCCGACGCTGCGCGCATCCGCACGTGCGAGGACCTGCGTCGCGATCGCGGCGACGGCTCCGGTGCGCAGCGCGGTCACCGCCGGTGCGTCGAGCAGCGCGAGGGGCACGCCGGTCGCCGCATCAGACAGCCAGACGACGCCGCTGACAGTCGGCAGCCCGCGCGCCGGGTTGCCCGGAAACGAGGTGACCCATTTCAGCAGCGCGAACCCGCCGCCGCGCGCCGGCATCGCCCGGAAGTCGCCGTGCGGCGGGCTGTCGAGGTAGACCTTCGGCGGCATGAACCACTCGCCGCGGTGATGGCGCTCAAAGCCCTCGCGCGTCGCGTCGATCGCGGCGGCCGGCGAGACCGCGGCCAGAACCGTCTCGTGATCGAGGACCATGAGCTCGGGCACGCGGCCGCAGGCTACAGACGCGGGGGCGATGGCAGACCCGGCTTCAAGGACGCGGCTCGAGGCCAAACGGCAGCCGTGCGCCCGGCCGCCCGCGGCGGCGACCGCGCAGCTCGCGGC
>JALZJA010000398.1 GCA_030860005.1 Actinomycetota bacterium | reverse complement strand
CCTCGAGGCCGTCGGGCGGCCGGAGTCCTGGCGCGCGGCGATCGACGCCGCCGCCCCCGGCGCGACCGTCGTGCTCGTCGGCGGCTGCCCGGCCGGAAGCGAGGTCTCGCTGCCAGCCGGCCCGCTGCACTACGCCGAGCTCGACGTCCGCGGGGCCTTTCACCACGCCCCCGCGGACGTCGATCGCGCGCTCGGGCTGCTCGCGTCCGGCGCGGTCGACTGGCGCGCCCTCGCGGGCGAGACGATCGGCCTGCATGAGCTGCACCACGCGCTCCTGCGACCTGCGTCGGGCGAGGCCCGCAAGCTCGTCGTGGACCCGCGGCGTTAGTGTGCAGCGCGAGATGCCCGTCGCGATCGTCACCGACAGTACGCACTACCTGCCGCCGGAGCTCGTCGCGCAGCACGGCATCCACGTCGTCTCGCTGTACGTCAAGCGCGGCGACGCGCTCGAACGCGAGAGCGAGCTGCTCGGCGACCTCGACAGCTACTACAAGCGCCTGCGCACCGACGCCGACACGACGACATCGCAGCCGTCGGTCGGCGACTTCCTGGCGTGCTATGAGCCGCTGCTGGACGCCGGGCAGGACATCGTCTCGATCCACCTCTCGAGCGCGGTCTCGGGCACGTACGGATCCGCGCTGCAGGCGCAGGCGCAGCTCGCCGAACGCGGGCAGGAAGGCCGGATCGAGGTCCTCGACACGCGCACGGTCTGCGGCGGAACCGGGCTCACGGTGCTCGCCGCGACGGGCAGCGCGCACCGCGGCGGCACGCTGTCAGAGGTCGCCGAGGACGCGCGCCGCGCGCGCGAGCAGCTGCGGATCTGGTTCTGCCTCGACACGCTCGAGTACCTGCGCCGCGGCGGTCGGATCGGTGGCGCCCAGGCGTGGATCGGAAGCGCGCTGAAGATCAAGCCGATCCTGTCGCTCGAGTCGGAGGTCACGCCCGTGGAGCGCGTGCGGACCTCGGGACGCGCGTTCGAGCGGATGGTCGAGTACATGCGCACGCTGCACGCCGACGGCTCGAACGCATGGTGCGTGCAGCACATCCAGGCGCACGACAACGCGCAACGGCTCGTCGAGCGCGGACGCGAGATCTTCGAATCCGAGCCGCGCTTCATCAGCGAGGTCGGGCCCGTCATCGGAGCCCACGCAGGTCCTGGAATGCTCGGCGTCGGCGGCACGAGCGCCGCCGCGCTGGATGGTTAGCACCGGCCGGCGCATCGGTCATCCGTCGAGTGGCGTTTAGATGGCTGGTGATCGCGAGCGACTTCGTGTCGATAGCGCCGATGGAGCGATCGTCGGCACGCAAATCGGCCTCTGCGGAGCTCCTCCCCCCCAGACGACAAGGAGGTCGTTTTCGCCATGCACAGGACGCAAAAGCGCAATATCTTCATCATTCTCGTCGCCGTCTTGGCCATCGCGGCCGGCGCCTACGCGTACTGGACCGCCGGCGGCTCTGGCACGGGCAGCGGCAGCGCCGCGAACGCGCAGACCGCGCTGACCGTCACCCAGACCACGACGCTCGCCGCGATGTACCCGGGTGACACGGCGCAGACGATCAGTGGCAAGTTCAACAACACGAACGCCGGCCCGATCTACGTCGGCACCGTCACTGCCGCGATCGCCTCGGTCGTCAAGGATGCCGGCGCGGTCGCGGGCACCTGCGATGCGACCGATTTCACGCTGGCAAACGCCACCGCGACCGTCAACGCCGACGTCCCCGTCGGCAGCGGCGTCGGCGCGTGGACGGGCCCGACGATCAAGTTCAACAACAAGGCCACCAACCAGGACCAGTGCAAGGGCGCGACAGTGAACCTCAGCTACACGATCGGCTGATCGTCGTCGCCGCACACCGCACCGCTCATCACGGGGGGCAGCGACGCGTTCGCCGCCCCCCGTGTCGTTTGACGGGACCCAAACTCGATGCCACGCCGCCTCCCCATCCTGACGACGGGCCCGCCGCTTGCGCTGATTGCCCTCCTCACGGCCGCCGGCGTGGTCACGTACCCGGTCGTGGGGGACGGTGATCGGGTCGCATCGACCTCTGGTAAGCATCTGCGATCCGCGTTGAAGATCCGCGGCAATCTCCCCCGCCGGCTGACGCCGGGAACGTCACAACCGCTCAACCTGCGGATCTCCAACCGCACGCGTCACCGCCTGCGGATCACGCGGATCACAGTCTCCCTGAAGGTCGACGCCGCGCACAGGCGCGCCGGCTGCAGTCGAACGCGCAGCTTCCGGGTGACAAGGTTGCAGCGCCGCCAGTACTCGATCCTGGTGCTTCCGCGACGCACCCGCTCGCTGCGGGCGCTCCGGGTCCGGCCGCTTCCGCGCGTGCGGATGCTCAACCTGCGCACGAACCAGGACGCCTGCAAGGGTGCCAAGCTGCGGCTGCGCTACCGCGGCCGGGCCCGACGCTGGCTTCGGATCCACTCCCCATGACGCGCGCGTGGCTCGCTGCCCTCTGCGTGCTGGCGCTCGCCGTATCGGCGGCGCCCGCGAGCGCGTACTGGAGCGCCGGCGGCACGGGCGCGGGCTCCGGCTCCGCGGCCGCGATGCCGGCCGCAAGCCAGCCCTCTGCGTCAGCCTCCAGCCAGGACGTCACGGTGAGCTGGACGCAGAGCATGTTCCTGGGCAGCCCGCTGGGCTCCTACGCCGGCGGCGGCTACACGCTCAAGCGCTACGCGGAGGGCGGATCGACCGCCACGACCCCGAACGCGAACTGCGCGACGACGATCAGCGGCGGGGGTGCCACTCTGCAGTGCGTCGAGGTCGGCGTCCCCTACGGCAGCTGGCAGTACACCGCCTCCCCGCTCCTGCACACGTTCACCGGCGACGAGAGCGCCAAGAGCGCCGCGGTCGCCGTCGCGACCGCCGCGCCGACGCTCAACAGCGTCACGGCGCAGAACCCCGCCAGCGGCCAGACGACGGGCGCGATCCAGGCGAGCTGGAGCGCTGTCTCGGGCGCCACGGGCTACAACATCTACCGCCGCACGACGGGCTCGTTCGACTACTCGAGCCCGCTCAACGGCGCCACGCCGATCGCGACGACAACGTATACCGATCCGGACTCGGGCCTCGCGGGCGGCACGACCTACCACTACGTCGTGCGCGCGGTCGCGGGCTCGCCCGCGGCCGAGTCGGTCAGCAGCGCCGACGTCAGCGCGACGGCGATCGCCCGCCCGGCGGCACCGACCGGCATGACGGCCACGGCAGCGGCGGGCGCGCAGGTCAACGTCGCGTGGTCGAGCGTCGCCGGCGCGGCGGGCTACAACGTCTACCGCCGCACGTCGGCGGGCTCGTACAACTTCAGCTCCCCGCTCAACGGCGCGAGCCCGGTCGCCGGGACGACGTACTCCGACATCACCGCCGTCAATGCGACGACCTACCTCTACACGGTCCGAGCAGTGATCATCGGCGCGGGCAGCGCGCAGGTCGAGAGCGTCGACAGCGCCGAGTCGGGCGCGGCGATCGCCGACAGCACGCCGCCGCCGGCGCCGACGGCAGTCTCGGTGACGAGCGGTGGCCCGGTCTGGGGCAGCTCAACCTGCTCCATCACCTCCGGCACGCGCTACATCAACGCCGCGGGCCAGGCCGCGGTCGGGATCAGCACGACGATCGCCGCGCCCGAAGCGGGCGAGAGCGTCGTCTTCTCCGCGACGACCGCGGGCTCCACCCCGGTGACGGCGACCGTCGCCGCCGGCGGCACATCGATGTCGACCGCGTTGAACCTCACCTCGCTGCTCGCCGGCACCGCGACCGTGACCGCCCGCACGAAGGACGCCGCGGGCAACCTGTCGGCGACGCTCGGCCCGACGAACACGATCATCAAGGACGTCACGGCGCCACCGCTGACGGCCACGTACAGCGGCGGCGCGCTCGGCCTGGATCCGCACATCAGCGGCACGTCGGAGTGCGGCGCCAGGATCGTCGCGACGAAGGCGGCGGGCGGCACGCAGTTCACCATGGTGATCGCGTCGGGCACCTCCTACGACATGGACGTCGATGGCCCGCCGCTCCTCGGCAGCGTGAGCTACAGCGTCAGGTCGACCGACCGCGCCGGTAACACGAGCGGCGCGGTGATCACCGGCAGCTGACTACGCGGGAGCGGGATCCGGCGGCGTCTTGCCGGCCCGGCGGCGCGGCGGCTTCTTGGGCGGCTCCGGCTCCGGGTCATCGGGGGGGCCGGAGGCCGGCGGCTTCGCTGGCTCGTCGCCGAAGAACTCCCGCAGGATGATCTGCAGCGCAGCGGCGATCGGGATCGCGACGAGCGCGCCGACCACGCCGAGGACCGACGCGCCGGCCAGGATCGCCACGATGACCGCCAGCGGCGGGACGTTCACGGTCCGCTTGTAGACGAACGGCTGCAGCACGTTGTTCTCGAACTGCTGGTACAGGATCAGGAAGATCCCGTAGACGATCGTCGCCTGCGGGAACTCGGTGAACAGCGTGACGATGAGGATGATGACGCCGCCGATCGTCGCGCCGACGAGCGGGATGAGTCCGAAGAAGGACATGAGCACCGCGAGCGGGACGGCGAACGGCACGCCGAGGATCGTCAGGATGATGAAGGTGAGGATCCCGTTGATCGTCGTGATCGTCAGCGCGCCCGCGACGTAGCCGGCGGTCGACCTGTAGATCCGCTCGGCGACCTCGAGCATGCGCGGCTGGCGCTCGCTGTCCATCCGCCGCAGACCGAACCGGACGATCCGCTTGCCGTCGAGCAGCAGGAAGAACGTCATGGTGAGGATCGTCAGCAGCTGGAACGCCGCGTTCACGGCGGCGGTGGCAATGCTCTGGATCGCGCCCGCAGCATCGCCCAGCCGTGAGTCCAGCTTGCCGGCCTCCTCCTTCAACCGGTCTGTGACGTTGTACTTCTCGTCGAAGTCCCGATACGTGCCGTTGTTCTGTAGGTCGTCGATGTAGCCCGGAAGGTCGCGCGACAGGTCGCTCGCGCCGTTGACGACCGGCGGCACGACGAGCGCGAGCACCCCGGCAAAGACGCAGAAGATGAGCAGGTAGACCGTCAGGATCGCCGCCGCGCGCGGCATGCGGCGCGCGAACATGTCGACCGCGGGACCGAGCGCCACGGCGAGGAAGATCGCGACGCCCAGCAGGAGCAGCGTGCCGCGGATCTGCACCAGCAGGTACAGAAGGCCCAGGCACGCCGCGGCGGTGAACAGGATGCGCGCGATCTGGCGCGTGGTCAGGGCGTCCCAGACGGACACGCCGCGAGGGTATGGCGCGGGTCGGACGGCGCTTTCAGATCACCAGCGCGCCCGCCGCGGCGTAGAGCAGCGCCGGCGGCAGCGATCCCAGCGCGGCAGCCGGCAGGAACCGTCGCCAGGGCAGCGGCGAGGCGCCCGCCAGCAGCGCGAGCGTCTCCGCTGCGATCGGGACCGGACGACTGACGACCACGGCGAGCGCCCCCCAGCGAGCGAGGAATGCGTCGGCGCGTGCGCGCTCGGCGCCGGGTGCGACGCGGTCGAGCAC
>JALZJA010000353.1 GCA_030860005.1 Actinomycetota bacterium | reverse complement strand
GATCCCTCCGAACAGGCCAAGGCGGAGCTTTTCGTGCCGGGTAGCGCGCGAGATTGCGACCGCGCATTGCCGCCGCCCGCGAGGCGCAGGTCAAAGCCGCTTCTCGCCCCAGTAGTCGGCGAAGGGGTTGCTGTTGTAGGCGGGGATCACGGCGTAGCCCGCAGACTCGTAGAGGCTGCGAGCGTGGGGCTGGCGAGGCCCCGTGTCGAGCCGGGCGCTTTGATAACCAAGTCGCCGTGCCTCTTCCTCGAGCGCGCCGAGAAGCGAGCGTGCCAGGCCTCGACCGCGGGCCTCGGCGACGACGTACATGCGCTTGATCTCGGCCGTGTGGTCGTCGAGCCGCTTGAGCCCGCCGCAGGCGACCGGACGCCCGTGCTCGTAGACCACGAGGAACGCCCCGTGGGGTGGGGCCATCTCGGCGGCCGTGGCGCAGGGCGGCTGGCCTCCCTCAGAAGGGCCGTAGGCCCTCTCTCCCTCGGCAAGGGTCGCCGCGACCAGCGAGCACGCTGGCTCCTGATCGGCAGGCATGGCGCGAAACTCCACGGTCACGCTGATCGACCACCGTAGCCGTCATAGCGCTGGGCAGCGAGTCAGGCAGCCGATCCGACAGGATGCGACCGGCTTCCTGGCCCTCCTTAGGCGCGGACCCGACGGTCCTGGTGTTTCGTTGTTCGCGTGGCCGCCCAGAACGCGCTCCGTCCCGTAAGGGATCCCCCAGCGGTGTCGGGGATCTGGATCCGCGAGCAGGGCATCCAGTGGGCCGCCCAGTCGCCGAGCGGCAGCGCACAGCCGGCGGCGCGCGAGCTGCACGCGGCGTTCCTGATCATCCTGGCCCACGAGTGCTTTCACGCGATCGTGGACCGCACGCCGACCCACGCCAGCAGCTGGCTCATAGCTCACCACGGCACCCCGGTCGACGCCTACGCCACCTACAAGGCGTTACCCAAGACAAGGGCGGCGGGCGAGCCCTTGGAGGAGGCCCTGGCGAACGCCTTCGCGCTGCAGCAGTGCGTGCTCAGCCAGCTGGCGGGCTGGATCACGGGCATCCTAGCGATGGCGGACCGCTCTTCCGAGCCGCTGTTGAATGAGCAACGCGTCGGCGGATCCCAATGCCCGAGAATGGCGACGTGCTCGCCGCCGACGTTCTAGCCTTCGTCCGCGGCGGACTGCCAGCGCCGCCGGCCCACGTGCTCGAGGTCGGCGCGGGTCGTGGCGAGCTCGCCGCCGAGCTGCGCAGTGCTGGCTACGAGGTCCGAGCGATCGACCCCGCAGCGGAGGATGGCAGCGGCGTCGAGCGTGTTGAGCTGCTCCAGGTCTCCGGGACGTTTGATGCCGCCGTCGCCGTCGTTTCTCTGCACCACGTCGAGCCGCTCGATGTGTCCTGTGCGCACCTCGCGACGTTGATTCGCCCGGGCGGGGTGTTGGTGATCGATGAGTTCGACGTCACGCGGTTCGACGACCGCGCCGCCGAGTGGTGGCTCGGACAACGGCGTGCGGCCGGCGCCGTCGAGCAGCACGACGCGCAGAGCCTGGCCACCTTCATGCGCGAGCACATCCACCCGCTGGGCTTGGTTCGCGAGACCCTGCTGCCCCACTTCACGCTGGGCGAGCCTGTGCCCGGCCCCTACCTGCACCGCTGGAATCTGGGGCCCGGACTGCGTGACGATGAAGAGCACCTCATCGCGACGGGCAAACTGCCCGCGACGGGCGCTCGACTCCTTGGAACGCGCCGCCCCACGTCGTAGTGGCGATCCCGAGAACGCTTGGCCGTTCGGCTTGCCGACGACCGCGCTGGCACGCTGCCCGTCTTCGTCCGGAGCAGTAGTCCCGCGGTCACTCGCAGGAGGATGCGACGGGGCTTCAGGCTGCGTCGATCAGCGATTTGACAAGCGCGCCGAGCAGCGGCGCCGCAGCGAGCGACGCACCACGCAAGGTCAGGTGTGCTAGCCGGCGGCCCGGCGTTCTCTCGGCGATCTCGATCGCCGGAAAGACGGCGTCGCGCAGGCGCGGCCACAGCGACTCGAACAGACCGGCGAGTCCGCCGATAATCGCCGGCGCGCTGCCAACCGCGACAGCCAGGCTCTCTGAGACATCGACGCCGGCGACCGCTAGAGCGCCAATCACGATCACGGACGCCGCCCCAACACCGATGCCGTAGGCCGCGGCGAGGTAACGGCGGCGCGCCCTAACGCGCCCCATCAACACCGGCCGCGCACGACCAAGGCCACCGACATCGCGGTGTGGCTTGACCCAAGCGAACCCGCCGCGGTCGAACGCCGCAGCGATGCCGTCACGCACCGATCCGACGCTGTTGCGCGCCGGCCCCGCTGCCCTGACTAACAACACCGCGCCGGGAACCTCGTGCTCGCTCAACGGTGGCGTCGGCTTGCGGGCCACCACCAAAGCGGCCGAAGACGGGCCGACCTCAACTGTCACCTTGATCGAATCGAAGGACCGCAGCGCCTGCGCCGTCGCGTGCTCGAGCATGTCATCGGCGGAGGCGAAACGCTCGATGTCACCCTTGACGGCGACCTCGATCAAGCAGGTCGGTTGCTCGCCGAAAGCGTGCTCAATCTCGTACACGGCGGCGCGGACGACGCGCGCGAACAGCACCCGATCACCGCGCCACGCGCTCCAGACCGCCCAAGCCGCGCTGGTGCCGGCAGGCGTGTCGTCCGCCAGCCGCACACGCGCTCGGCGTCGAACCCGTGGCCGCGCGCGCCGCGCGTCGGCTTCGTCGCCCGCTGCCGTCATGCGCCGACACTAGCCGCTCGCCGGGACAAACTTCTCCTCGCGAAGAGGCTGGCTTTGGTGGCGCGTTCGCAATCGCAGCCGGCGAGATCAAGACGCGCCTCGAGGCTGGCAAGACACTACGCGGTGATGGATTTTCGAGGCCCGTGCGGACGTGGCATCGGCAGCGGCAAAGTCCCCAGGTCGAGTCGCAGGCACTGCTCCATTCCATGCAATAGAGCAATAGCGCCACCATCATCGCCGGGTCGTGCGCCGCCCGGCCGTGCCCGTCGGCGCGATAGGCGCCATAGAACGCGGTTACATCGAACTGCGCCGCGGCGCGCGGCGCTGTTCGAGGCGCAGGAGCAGATTGAGCAACACCCCAGCGCAGCCGATCAGGGCGAGGATGCGGCGCCAGCCCAGCTCGCCGGCGACCCAAAGCGCTGCGCTCGCTGCGAGAAAAAGGATCAGTCCGCCGGCAGCGAGCTTGGCCGCTCGCGGCACGCGGTCGAGGCGGGTCGGCGGGTGGTCGGGGACTTCGAGCGTGCCCCCGATGGGCGGCGGCGGCTCCGGCCGCCATGCGCGCAGCTGCGACCCCTGGCCTCGTTTGACCTCGAGCGGACGGCCTTCGTCATTCACACCGGAGAGGATCGCAGGCCCGTGACGCTCGTCAAGTCGGCTGCCTCGCTCGTCACGGAACGTGACCGAACTCGCCCGCAGACGCCGCCGGCCTTAAAAAGCAAGTCTCAGCAGCAGACTTTGCGCAACAGCCACCGCGAGGAGCAGTCGCGCCGCACAGCGTCGCGTCACTGCTGCCTTCCATGCTCTGCGGGCGCCATGGTCCGCCGGCGCTGCCCCCCGTCCTCCGAACCAGTAGTCAACGGACGCCAGCAAACTGCTGCCGCTTCTGGTGCCTTAGCACCGTCCGGCTTTCCGTGTCGCTACTGCTCACGGCACCCGGCTGCGTGCTGCTCGAGCAACCCCTGGACGAGGCCTTCCTTGGCGCTTTGGTAGGCCTTCCGGTCCCCCGGGAACTTCTCAGCAAGATCCCTCTTGATCCGCTCGTAGCATTCGCGCGCGTCTGCGTTGGTGCGCAGGAGATCTCGGAACGTGAGGTAGCGATGCCACTGCGCTCCACCGTGATCCACGACGTGGAGGTGGACGACGCGGTGCTTGGGGCGAGC
>JALZJA010000349.1 GCA_030860005.1 Actinomycetota bacterium | reverse complement strand
GCCCGCGCCCGGCCGAATGCCATTCGTCCGCGGGGTTCTCGCGGCGGGCGAGTGCTCAGAGCAGGGCGACCAGCGGCACGGTGACGTCCACCGCGGCTGGCGCCACCGTCTCATGCTCACCCAGCGTGTGGATGCTGGTGTACCTGCCGCCCACCGGCTTGCGATGCACCACGAGCTCTCGGCGTTCCACGTCGAGCACCCAGTACTCGGGGACGCCGCCTTCCGCGTATATGGACGCCTTGCGGCCGAGATCAATGCGCCGGGAGCTGTGAGCGATCTCAACGACCAGCAGCGCATCCGAGGCGTGCCGGTCCGAGGACGTCACCGGCACTACGGCAAGATCGGGCTGAGGCAGACTGATTGGACTCCCGAGGTCCAGCGAATCCTGTATGGCCACGCGCAGCCCTCTTGCCACAGCGACCGGCGTGATGATCGCCGTCAGCTCGCGCAGGGCGTAGCTGTGCGCCGGCCCGGGCGGTGTCATTTCGACGAGCACCCCGTCGAGCAGTTCGACGCGATCGTCCTCCGCGAAGATCTTGGCATCGACCATCCGCGCGAGGTCAGCGACGGTGAGCGGGTGGACGGGCAGGAGCGGGTCGACCTGCACGGGCATGACGGCGATGCTACTCCGCGCGCGAGGGCGCGGGGCGGGATCAGGGCCCGCACCCAAGCCGCATCTTTCGGATCGCCACCCGTGGCTGGCGCACGGGCACAGCCTCACGGACGAAGTGTCACGAAACCAGACGCGGCCATGTCGAATCTGCCCGTGGACGGAGGCGGTCCAGCGGCGCTCAGAGCAACGCGGACACCGGCATGGCGAGGTCCAGCTCGAGCATGGTGACCTTCTCGTCTATGAGCAGCGATGCGTAACTCGTGTTGGTCGTCATCACACACTCGGGTTGTGCGGCGGGCGCGCGCGGTCAGAGCAGCGTCGAGACCGGCACGGCCAGATCGAACCCGAGCGCGGTGACCGTCTCGTCCTCGCCCGCCGTGCGCACCCGCGTGTAGCGGCCGTCGACCGGATCGCGGTGGGCGACGAGCTTGCGGCGCTCGACGTCGAGCACCCAGTACTCGGGGACGCCGCCCTCGGCGTAGATGGACGCCTTGCGGCCGAGGTCGAGGCGCCGGGACGTGACGCTGATCTCCACGAGCAGGACGGCATCGGCGATCAACCGCTCGGGCGTGGTCGGCGGGACGACCGCCAGGTCCGGCTGAGGGAGGTTGATCGGACTGGCGACGGTGACCGGGTCCTGTACGGAGACTTCCAGCCCCGCCGCCGCGGCGGCGGGCACCGCGAGCATGGTCAGCGTGCGCACGGCGTAGGCGTGCGCCGGCGCGGGCGGTGTCATTTCGACGAGCACCCCGTCGAGCAGCTCGACGCGATCGTCCTCGTCGAGGATGCCGGCGTCGACCATCCGATAGACGTCGGTGACGGTGAGGGGGCGGACCGGCATGAGCGGATCGACCTGCACTGGCACGACGGCGATGCTACTCCGCGCGCGCGGGCGCGGCGAGGGATCAGGTGCCGCACTCAAGCTGCCCTGACGGCGCTGCCATGCTGTCGCTGACGCATCCGTTCGAGCGTCACACTCGACGTGCCATCGAACAAGGCGCGTTTGTGTCGAAGCTGCGCGCGCCGACGCAGCTGCCGGCGCGATCCGCCAGGTTCGAGCAGGGCGGCCAGCCACAAGGCGACGTCCACCGCGGCTGGCGCGACCGTCTATGCGCCACGATCATGCGCGTCGGGTGCGCAGATCAGCGAGCTCGACGGCGAGTGCGCCCGAATCGGGGAAGGGCATCGGCTCAGCCGCAAGGACCGGGCTCGCCGCGGCACGGCGCCGGATGTCGGGCGCCCGCAATCCGCGATCGATCGCCTCCCGGACGACCGCTGCGACCGAGACCCCGCGCTGCTGGGCCGCGGCGACCAGCCGGGCGTGCCGATCGGCGTCGAGCAGGATCTCAAGGCGGTGTTCCAGCGCCATGTGCATACATTGGCATGTGTTGCTTGACTCAAGCGGGCGTGCACGACGGCCAGAAGGCTCTGGATCTCGCGGCGCCTCACGCCCCAGGGGATCGAGCACGATGGGTGCGGCCTGGCGCAGGAACGCGTGACGGCGGTCTGCGAACCGACCTGGGGCCTGAGCACGCCCAGAAGCGAGCGGGTCAAGCCAGCGCTCAGAGCAGGGCGGAGACCGGCACGGCGAGATCCAATCCCAAGGCGATGACCGTCTCGTCATCGCTGGCAGTGCGAACGAGCGTATAGCGACCGTCAACGGGCTCGCGGTGCACGACGAGCGCGCGCCGCTCGACGTCGAGGACCCAGTAGTCGGGCACGCCGGCGGCCGCGTACAGCGCTGCCTTGTGCCCGAGGTCGATCGCCAGGGACGTCGCGCCCATCTCGACCACGAGCAGCGCCTGGGACGGGTACGTGTCGCGCGCGGCGATTGGTGCAATCGCAACATCTGGCTCGGGCAGGCTGATGTCGCTCCCGATGTCGAGCGGCGCCTGGACGTTGAGCTCGAGCCCCGCGGCGGCCACCACGGGTCCCGCGAGCGCGATCAGCCGGCGGATCGCATACGCGTGCGGCTTGCCCTGCGGGCTCATCTCGGCGAGCACGCCGTCGAGCAGCTCGACGTGATCCTCGGGGCCGATGATGCCGACGCGCAGCATCTCGTGAACATCGTCGACGGTGAGCGGATGGACGGGCAGCGACGCGTCGACGAAGACGGGCATGACGGCGATGCTACGCCCAAGGCGTGGCGCGGGCGAGGACTCACCGCGATCGCTCACCACCGTGCCCTCGTCATACAGCTACGAGGCAGCGGCGGGCCGGAATTCGCCCCCCGTTGCGGCCGGCAGTCGCGCGGGCGTTATCTACCACCGCCTGTGCTCGCGTGCGCGCTGCGCCGCTGTCAACCCGCCGCGCATGAACGCGTAGAAGCCCGGCTTACGCCTGCCGTCGTGCGTGAGCAGCCCGCCGTTGACGACGCGCTCGTCACCGTCGGGAGGCTCGTCGCGGAGATGGATCCACCCCAGCCCGTCGGCCTTCACCGCGCGCGCGATCCTGAAGGCCTTCGTGATCCACTTCGCCTGCGTGGCCGGCGTCACGTAGAGGTTGAACTCGCGGTCGGGCGCCGTCGGCATCGTGAACTCCGACAGGAAGAGCCTGACGCGCGTGTGGCGCGGACGCCCGAGCCGGCGCTGGACGAGCTCGGAGAACCAGTCGAGGTCGGAGAGGTCCACCGATGACGACCGTGGGTTGCGCAGGTCGGGGTTGCGGAAGGAGAACGGGTTGTGCCCGTAGAGGTCCATGCGCGCCGGCCGCCCGTTCTTGAGCCTCATGTTGCGCACCCAGTCCGCCGGGCGGATCTCACCCGTCGTGTACGTGTTGCCGCCGATGACGAGGTTGGAGCGCCGCTGTGCCTTGAGCTGGCCGTAGGCGGCGTCCAGCAGCCGCGCGTAGCGCCTCGGAGCGCGCGCCTGCCGGCGCGTGATCGGCTTGCCCAGCGGCTGTTTGGCGAGCGGCTTGAAGTTGTGCGACCGCGACGGCTCGCCCCAGATCATCCAGCGCCGGACGGCGGGGTAGCGGCGCGCGGCCGCGCGGGCGAAGGCGGCGAAGTCGGCCGTGCGGCGGGGCGCGTACTCCTGGCTCCTGCCGCCGTTGGCCCACGGAGGCGCGCCGAAGAGCATCAGCAGCACGCCGATCCGATGACCGCGCGCCTCGGCGATGACGCGGTCGATCTCGTCCGGCCAACGGTAGGCCGGGTCGCTCGGGTCCTTCGGATCGGCCGGCCGGGTGGGCGCGATCGAGGCCCACGAAAGCGTCGTCTGGTAGAGCGTCACGCCGAGGCGCTCGTAGAGCGGGAACTGCGAGACGCCGGCGATCTCGGTCGGGCCCCAGAAGCCCTTCTGGAGTGTTCGTGCGCAGGCCGGCTGCGCCCCGATCGCCGCGACGAGCATGCAGATCACGAGCGCGAGCAGCGACGTCCGGCGGCGCCGCGGTGTCATCCTGCCTGGCCATGAGCGCATCGGCGTGTCCATCCCTCTGCTCACGAACCCGCGCTGCCGGCGAAGTTGCGGCTGCGCGCGCCGACTGTCATCGCTCCGCGATCCTCAAAGCCACGACCGGTTTGTGCGGTGCCGAGGCATCTGCGACCGTACCGGCCACGGGGACGGCCACTGCGCGCGTAGAACGGGCGCGCGAACACCACGAAAGGCAAGGCATTGCGGTTCCTCATCACCGGCGGCGCGGGCTTCATCGGCTCGCACCTCGCCGAAGAGCTCCTCGCGCGCGGTGACCGCGTCCACGTCCTCGACGACCTGTCGACCGGCTCGATCGACAACGTGCGCCACCTCAAGGCCGACCCGCGCTTCGGCTACACGATCGAGACGTGTGCGAGCGCGTCCGTTGTCGCCGAGCTCGTCGACGAGGCTGACGTCGTCTACCACCTGGCCGCGGCCGTCGGCGTCGACCTGATCGTCGAGAGTCCGGTCCGCACGATCGAGACCAACGTGCACTGCACCGAGGTCGTGCTCGCGCAAGCGAGCAAGAAGCGCAAGCCGGTGTTCATGGCGTCGACGAGCGAGGTCTACGGCAAGTCGACCTCGCTCCCGTTTCGCGAGGACGGCGACCTCGTCCTGGGCCCGTCGACGACCGGCCGCTGGTCCTACGCCTGCTCGAAGGCGATCGACGAGTTCCTCGCGCTGGCCTACTGGAAGGAGCGCAAGCTGCCGACCGTCGTCGCGCGCCTGTTCAACACGGTCGGCCCGCGCCAGACCGGCCGCTACGGCATGGTCGTGCCGACATTCGTGCAGCAGGCGCTCTCGGGCCGCCCGATCACTGTCTACGGCGAGGGCACCCAGACGCGCTGCTTCTGCCACGTCGACGACGTGGTCAGGGC
>JALZJA010000342.1 GCA_030860005.1 Actinomycetota bacterium | reverse complement strand
AGGGAACCGCCACGAGGCAGCGCAAGGCGGCGGAGCAGAGCGGTACCGACGCCAAACGGTCGGCGAAGCGCGCCGGCAGCGCGGCGATCTCGGCGGCGAAGTCGCTTGGCGAGGCGGTCAAGCAGGGAGCCAAGGCGGTGGCCAGCCGCATCGGGGCGGGCAGCAAGGGGAGCTGAGCGCGAGCACTCACCTGGACCCCGGCGCGACAAGGTAGGACCCGTGCGGTGATCTGTCCGGTGCCGGGGCGCCGAGCGGGCCCGCTCGGCTGCGCCGCGCAGCAGCGTTTCAGAGTGCTGGTTTCGCGCCGATCCATCAGCGTTGCGTCCAACGTGGATTCCAGCGCATTCGCCGGCGCGCGATGGCGGGTTGCTGGCCGGTTAGGATCGTTGCGTGGCGATCGATCAGCAGCGACGCCTGCAGCGAGCGGCGGCGCAGGCGCACACGGCGCAGGATCACGGCGATCACGCGGCCGCCAACGAGGCCTGGCGGCGCTACGTGCTCATCGAGGACGTGCTGCGTGACCCCCAGGAGCTGCTCGACGAGGGTGTCGCGCTGAGCAAGGTCGCGATTGACCTGTGGCTGCAGCGCTGAACGACTTCGCCGCTGCGCTGCGCGATCTCAACGAGTCCGGGGTCCGCTACGTCATCGTCGGCGGCTTGGCGGTCATCCGGCACGGAGCTGTGCGGGCCACGAAGGACGTCGACGCGGCGGTCGCGATGGATCGCGACAACCTCTCGCGACTCGGGTCGCTCGTCGAGCGCTGGGAGGCGACCAACCCAGATGGCACGCCGCTGCGAACCACGAAGCTCACGGCCGGTGGCACGCTGGCGCTTCGCACACGCCACTGCCTGGTAGACATCGTGTCCGAGCAGCTACTGCCGGCACCTTTTGACGCCGTGCTCGCGCGGTCCGACGTCAAGCGCATCGACGGAGTGGACGCTCCGATCTGCTCGTTCGCCGACCTCGTCGCCATGAAACGCGCGGCCGGTCGAAGCACCGATCAGCTCGATCTCGAACGCCTCCGGGAAGCACACGGCGCGCTGCCCGACGATCCACCGCGACCGTGAGACTCTCACGCGCTCGACGACCGCGAGAAACCGCATCGAAAGCTGACGCCACGACGACGGCGATGGCGCTGAGCCGAGTGCAGGTTTTCGCGCAGCGCGAAACCACCGGTCCCACCATGACCCGCTGCGCGCGTGACGGATCTCACGCACGCGGATGCGTTCGCGTGTGACGGTCTCACCAAGGGCGAAAGCCCACGACCTCGGACCATCACACGGAGGATCACAATGGAGCAGACGACACAGACCGCGAACCTGTTCGAGCTCAGCTGCTCGGGCACGCAGATCACGTACTCGACGAGCAGCTTCGCCGGCCCGCCGCGATTCTCGTACTCCGGGCCGAAGGGCGATCACAGCTTTTCGGATGACGAGATCGCGACGCTCGATACGCAGCTCGGCACGGAGGTGACCGTGACGCTCGAGAGCGTGCCCGACCTGCACACGATCACGCTGACGGTGCTGATCGCGTCGTTCAGGCTGCCCGAGGACAACGAGGCGAGCTTCAAGACGCTCGGGATCTTCACGACGAACCACACGACGATCGCCGGACCGCCAGAAGGGCCGGGGCAGAGCTACGAGACGATCGCGCTCGACGGCGTAGCGAAGTCCGTGCTCTTCTGAGCTGTCATGTGGCGCGGCGGTGCGGCCTGCCGGAATCGCGGCGTCGTTTGACGGGCCGCCGCCGACCTGAGACGGTCGCTCCAGAAGATAGAGCGCCGGTTACCTTAGGAGGAGTCGACGATGTTGGCACGCGTAGCGAAGTGGGAAGGCGGGGACGCGGACGCGATCCGCGCCGCCTCCGAGGACATCGCATCCCGGGCACAGACCGGACCTCCGCAAGGCGTTCCCGCGGTGGGCTTCACGCTCCTCGTGGACCCGGACGGCGGGCGGGCGATCGCGATCAGCCTGTTCAAGACCGAGGACGACCTGAGCGCCGGCGACGCGGTGCTCAACGAGATGACCCCGCGCGGCGAAGGCATGGGCGAGCGGGCGTCGGTGGACGTCTACGAGGTGGCGGTCGACCTGCGGCTCGAGTAACTCAGGCCGCCCGGCGCTGAGCGTCCGCGAGCGCGATGTACACCCGCTCGCCGCGCACCTCCACGGCGTGCGCCGCCACGCCCTCGCCGGCGCTCAGCGGCGCGCCCGTCGCGAGGTCGAAGCGGCGCTCGTGCAGCGGGCAGATGACCGCGCGGTCGCAGACGATTCCGTCGGCCAGCGGGCCGCCCTGGTGCGGACAGGCCGCGTCGAGCGCGTACCAGCCGCCGGGCACGCGGAACAGCGCGATCCGGCGACCGGCGAGCGTGACGGCGCGGCCCTCGCCGGGCGGCACGTCGTCGACCCGGCAGGCGTAGGTCATCGAGCGCCGCCGGCGGGCGGGCCGACGAGGACGGGCTCGCCGTCGCCGTCCTGCGGCGTGTCCAGATCGGAGAACTGACGCGGGTGGTAGGGGTCGTCGCGCTCCAGCCAGGGGTCGGCGA
>JALZJA010000327.1 GCA_030860005.1 Actinomycetota bacterium | reverse complement strand
CGCGCACCGCGCAGGATCTCCTCGCCCTCGGGCGTGTGCGCGACCGCCGCCGCAAGCAGCGCCGCCGACAGCCGCCGGTCGTGCTTGCGCGCGGCGTGCACGAGCCGGCGCGCGTTGCGCGCATGCGCCGCTCCGCTGGAGTTCACGAGCAGCCCGAGCAGGCGCTTGGTCTCGGGCCAGCGCTGGACCGCGTACTCCTCGTGCACCTCCCGCGTGTAGCTGGCGAGGCGCCAGATCCAGGCGTTGGCCTGGTCGCGACGGCCGATGCGCTTCTCCGCGAGCGCGAGCAGCATGACCTTCGTGCCCTCGCGGCGCTCGTCGCGCGTCCATGTCCCGATGACGTCGATCGCGCTGTCGAACGCCTCGGCGTCGCGCGCCGCGGCGACCTCCTGCAGGGCGCGGACGCGCAGCTGCGGGTTCTTGTTGCGCTGCACCGCCGTCAGGAGGAAGGTGCGCTTGATCGCGCCCTCGCGGTCGAAGTGCAGCATCGCGCGGGCGCGACGCCAGCCGCTCGGCGCGACGCGCGCGCCGGCCAGCGCAGCCCACTGGATCTGCTCTCCGTAGGGCAGGTGCTCGACCGCGATGCGCCACAGCTCGCGCTCGAAGACGTCGATCCGCCGGTCCTCGTCGGATGTCACCGGCAGCACGCGGCGCTCGACGCGCACGCGCCGGCCGCGGCCGCGACGCACCGGCCCGACGACGATCGCGCCGCCGCGGTAGACGTCGCGATCGAGCAGCGAGTGCAGCGTGACGACGGGATCGTCGTTCTTCGTGTCGGGCGCGACGAAGTCGACGACGATGCCCGCTTCCTTGCCTGGCTGGCGGCGCGTGACACGACCGACGCGCTGCTGGTAGATGCGCTTGGAGGCGGTCGGCGCGAGGTGCATGCAGACCGTCGCGCGCGGTGAGTTCCAGCCTTCGGCGAGGAGCTGCGCGTTGATGAGCACGTCGATGTCGCCGCGCTCGTAGGCCGCGAGGATCTCCGCCAGCTCGCGCTTCGGCGTCTCGCCCGAGACCGCCTGCGCCTTCATGCCGAACTCGCGGAAGGCCTCGGCGACGTTGTAGGCGTGGCGTACCCCGGCGGAATAGACGACGCCGGGCACGCCGTTGAAGCGCGTCTTGTAGAGGTCGGCGATCGCGACGTTGAACGGCGCCTGGTCCAGCAGCTCGGCGAGCATCTCCTGGTCGAACTCCGTGTCGACCTCGCCGCGGCGCAGGGGCACCTTGGCGATCGTGCGCACCCCCGGCCCGGGCGGGATGCGCACGCAGCGCAACGGCGAGATGACGCCTCGCCGCGCGGCCTGCGCGAGGTCGAAGCGCGACGTCTGCGTCGGGAACAGATCGGTGACGTGGCGGGCGATGAGGGCGCCCGTGGCGGTCATGCCGATGAAGATCGGGCCGGTCCACTCGCGGATCGCCGCGCTCGTCTTCTCGCCCAGCGCGGTATGCGCCTCGTCGCAGATGACGATCGAGTAAGCGTCGGAGACGTTGCCCGCGTTACGGACGAACCATTGGTAGGTCTCGACCGTGACGGGTCCCTTGGGGTTGTCCTCGCCCTTGAGCAGCGCGGGCGTGATGCGCTTTGCGTAGCCGCGATCCTTCAGCTCGCCGTGGAACTGATCGACGAGGTTGCGGCGGTGGGTGAGGATCAGGATGCCGCCGGTGCGCGACGCCTCGACGAAGCCCATCGCGGCCACGGTCTTGCCGGCGCCGGTGGCGTGCTCGAACCAGAAGCGCTTGTGGGCGTTGGGATCGTCGGGCGCCTCGTCGAGCTGATCCTCGTCGAGCGCGTCCTCGTCGGACGCATCCTCGTCGGGCTCCTCCTCGGCCTCGTCATCATCGTCGTCGGGCAGCTCGATCTCGATGCCCAGGGCCTCGATATCGAACGGCTCGCCGTCCTCCTCGTCGTCCTCTTCGTCCTCGTCGTCGGGTTCGGCCTCGGCCTCGGCAGCGACAGCGGACGCGGGGGACCCGTCGTCGTCCTCGCCGTTCTCGTCGTCGACGGCGAGCAGCGGAGCCGCGGCCTGCGGCACCGGCGAATCCCCGACCAAACCGTCCAGGTTCGGTGCCCGTTGCGCCTCGGCGAGTAGCGCCGTCAGCGTGCCCGACAGGGCGTCGACCTGGTGGGGGTTCAGCAGCGCGCCGTCGGCAAGACGCGGCTCGTCGTCCGACAGCACGCGCTCGAGACCGAGCATGAGCGAGTAGCGCCGGCGCCACCCCGGCGAGGGGTGCTTCGCGCCGGCCTCGATCTCCGCCAGGACTGCTTCGAGCGCTCGCCGCCGCGCCGTGCCCGGCGCGAGCGCAGCCGCGACCGTCTCGCCCGCGTGCACGAAGGCCTCACGGGTGAACTTCTCGGCCCGTGAGATGTCCTCGGGATTGGGAACGGACGTGGCCACTGCGACCACTGGCGTGGGATCAGCCAAGATCGGCTTCCTGCTCGGACGTAGTGGGATCGCACAACACCGTCGTGGCGATCCGGGAAACCGGGACAAGCCCGGTCGGGTGACGAGGCGGCCTCCCTCAGAGATCGGTCCTCGCCCGCGACCATGCAGCATAGCGGACAAGCCAGTTCTGCCAACCTGTGCGCGTGCGAAGGCCGATAATTGCGCTCGGAGCGATCGCCCTGTCCGCCGCGCTCGCCATCGGCGTCGTGCAGGCGGGCGACTCAACCGACGACAAGGAGAGCGACGCGCTCTCGCGTGCGCGGGTGGCGAAGCCGCTCCCGGGAGCTCCACCAGCGCTCGCCGCCCTGCGCGAGCGCATCAACGACCTTCAGGACGGCGGAGCGAAGGCTTTCGACGCCCAGCTGCGCGCACTGCGCGGCTACCCGGTCGTCGTGAACGCGTGGGCGTCGTGGTGTGACCCGTGCGAGTACGAGCTGCCGTTCTTTCAGCGCCAGGCGCTGCGTCGCGGCGCGAAGGTCGCCTTCATCGGCATCAACGTGCGAGACGACCGCGAGCGAGCGCAGCGGCTGGCGGCGAGCTACCCGATGCCCTACCCCTCGTTCCGGGATCGCAAGAGCGAGATCATCGAGCGGTTCAGCGCCCGTGGGCTGCCGGTCACCGTCTTCTACGACGCCGCCGGCAAGAAGCAGATGGTGCATCAGGGCGTGTTCCCCTCCGAGCACGACCTCTCCGAGGCGATCGACCGCTACGCGGTGAGGTGACGATCGGCAGGTCGCCCGCCGCTCAGGGATGAACCCGACCACGTCATGATGAGCGCCTCGTTGCCCGAGATCCGAATCGACCCGCTGACCGGCCTGCGCACGATCGTCGCGACGGACCGCTCGGGCCGCCCTGGCGGCGAGCTCGTCGTGACGCCGCCGGAGCCGATCGATCCGGACGAGGACCCGTTCGCCGCGGGCCACGAGGACCGGTCGCCGCCCGAGCTGTATGCGCTGCGACCCCGCGGCGGCGAGCCAGACGGCCCGGGCTGGACCGTGCGGGTCGTGCCGAACCTCTATCCGGCGTTGACGTCCGATCCCCCGGAGGTTCCGCGGGACGCGAAGCCCGACCTGTTCCTCGCGCGACCGGCGCGCGGCGGCCACGAGCTGATCGTCAACGCGCCCGAGCTCGTGCAGTCGCTCGCCGAGCTGCCGGTCGAGCAGGTCGTGGCTGCGGTCGACGTGTGGCGCGAGCGGATGCGCGTCCACGGCGGCGCCGCCTATCCACACCTGACCGTCAGCGAACGGCGCGAGGCGGGCGCCTCGCTGCCGCACACGCACGCGCAGCTGTATGCGCTGGACTTCGTTCCCGCGAGCGTCGCGCGCGAGCGCGAGCGCTTCGGCGCCTACGCGACCCGCACGATGGGCTTCAACCTGCTCGCCGACGTCGTACAGGAGGAGGTCCGACGTCGCGAGCGCGTCGTGGCGATCGACGACGAGGCGGTCCTGATCTGCCCCTACGCGTCGCGCTACCCGTTCGCCCTCATGCTCGCGCCGCGACGCGGCCGACCCCGGTTTGCCGACGACGGGGCGACCGGTGCCGCGCTGCTGCATGACGGGCTCAGGCGGCTGGCGCGCCGCTTCGGCTCGAGCCCGCCGCTGAACCTGTGGGTCCGCACCGCGCCGCGCGACGCCGAGCAGTTCTGCTGGCGCATCGACATCGTGCCGCGCCTGATCGCGCTCGGCGGCCTCGAGCTCGGCACGGCCGTGCACGTGAACGTCGTCGCGCCCGAGCAGGCCGCCGCCGAGTTGCGCGACCAGTAATCCTGAAGCCGTGCTCGCGCTCGCCCTCGCGATTGCCGCGGCCATCGCCGCGGGCGCCGGCGCGGAGCGGCGTCTCGGCGAGCGCGCCGAGGCTCTGACGCGGCGGCTGCTCGACGCGATCCTCTACGCGGCGCTGCCGTTCATCGCGTTCTTCGTGCTCGCGCGCGCCGACTTCGCCGCGGCGGCCGGCATCGGGCTCGCGCTGGCCTACGTCGCGCACGCGGTCGCCGGCCTTGCAGCGTGGCTGATCAGCGTGCGGGTGCTGCATCTGAGCCCGCGCGCCACGGCCACGGTGATCGTCACGACGATCATGGCCAACACCGGGTTTCTCGGCGCCCCGCTCGTCAACACGCTGCTCGGCCACGACGAGCTCGGCCCGGCGATCACCTACGACGTGCTCGTCAGCGGGCCGATGTTCTTCTTCGTCGCCTTCGCGGTCGCGGCCGCGTTCACGACCCGCGGCGAGCCCGCAGCTGCGCGCATGCGGACGTTCATCACCCGCAACCCGCCGCTCATCGCGGTCGTCGCCGGATTGATCGCGCCCGACTCGCTCGCGCCCGACGTGCTCGTCGACATCGCGCGCGCCGGGATCATCGGCCTCGCCCCGGTCGGCTTCTTCATCGTGGGCGTCCAGCTCGCAGCCGAGGCGCGGGGCACGACGCTGCGCCTCAGCCCGCCGGTCGCGGTCGTCATCGCGCTGCGGATGGTCGTCGCGCCGCTGCTGCTGATCGGCCTCGCGGCACTCACCGTCGACCTCCCGGACGCCTACCTCGTGCAGGCCGCGATGCCGGTCGCCATCAACACGCTCGTCGTCGCGCACGCCTACGACCTCGATCGCGCGATCGCCGCGAGCGCGCTGGCGTGGTCGACGGCGATCGCGGTGGCCGGCGGGCTCGCCGTGGCGGTCGTTTGAGCCGGCGCCATGGACGACGCGTGCCGGCCCATTCACCCATACGATGGCGCCCATGGCACGAATCGGACTCCTCACCGGCGGCGGCGACTGCCCCGGTCTCAACCCTGTCATCCGCGCCGTCGTGCGCAAGGGCATCGCCGTCTACGGCCACGAGATCTTCGGTTACCGCAAAGGCTGGAAGGGCGTCCTCGACAACGATGCGATCGAGCTGACGCTCGAGAACACCAGCGGCATCCTGCACAGGGGCGGCACGATGCTCGGGACGTCGCGCACGAACGTCTACAAGGTCGACGACGGGGAAGCGAAGGTCCTCTCGTCGCTGAAGGAGCGCGGCATCGACGTGCTCATCCCGATCGGCGGCGACGATACGCTCGGCGTCGCGAACAAGCTGTCCGCGGCGGGCTTTCCCGCCGTCGGCGTGCCGAAGACGATCGACAACGACCTCAGCGGCACCGACTTCACGTTCGGCTTTCAGACCGCGGTGCAGATCGCGACAGAGGCGATCGACCGGCTGCACTCGACGGCCGAATCGCATGACCGCGTGATCGTCTGCGAGGTCATGGGACGCGACGCCGGCTGGATCGCCTGCTACTCGGGCCTCGCCGGCGGCGCCGACGTCGTCCTCGTTCCCGAGCGCCCGTTCGACGTCGATGATGTCTGCGACCACATCCGCCGCCGCTACGAGACGACCGGCAAGACGTTCGCGATCGTCGTCGTCGCCGAGGGTGCGACGCGAGCCGACGGCGGCGAGGCGGCGACGGCAGGCGACGCGGTCGACTCCTTCGGACACGCCCGTCTGGGCGGCATCGCGTTCGAGCTCGAGCAGGAGATCGAGGAGCGGACCGGTTTTGAGAGCCGCGCAACCGTGCTCGGCCATATCCAGCGCGGCGGCTCCCCGATCGCCTACGACCGCGTCCTCGGTACGCGCTTCGGGGTCGCCGCGGTCGACGCCGCCTCGAACAGCGAGTTCGGCGTGATGACCGCGCTGCGCGGCACGAAGATCGAGCTCGTCGCGCTCGACGAGGCGCTGCAGGAGCCCAAGCTGCTCGATCCGGACCTCTACGCGACGGCAGAGGTCTTCTTCGGCTAGTGGGTCGCCCAGGAACGTTGTGCGTGAAACCCCGGGATGCCGGCGCCGCCAGGCAAGGACGCAGGATCGAAGGTGTGGCCGTGCCACATCGAGATCCGAGGACGCCGCCCTGGCGGTGATCGGCGCCCGAGGTTTCGG
>JALZJA010000308.1 GCA_030860005.1 Actinomycetota bacterium | reverse complement strand
GGACGAGCCGGCGCTGGCCAGCGAAGCGCGGGCGTAGCTGCGCTGGTCGCGCGCTCGACCGTGAAGCGGACGTCGCGGGCTCGGAGAGCCGGGAGGTCGTCAGTGTCGTGAGGTGCGATGCGCTGCGTGGCGTCAGCCCGCCGGGTCGATGTTCTGGTTCATCCGAAAGAGGTTCTCGGGGTCGTAGCGGTGCTTGATCTCGACCAGCCGTCGGTAGTTGCCGCGATAGTTGTCGCGGATGCGGTCCTGGTCGTCGCCGGCCATGAAGTTGACGTACCCGCCGAGTTCTGAGTGCGGGTGGATCGCGTCCCAGTACTCACGCACCCATCTGGTGTTGCGCTCGTTGTCGGCGGGGTCTGGCCACATGCCGGCGATGACGCAGGCGAAACGGGCGTCGCGGTAGGCGAAGGCAGTCGCGTCGCTGGCCACCCGATGGCAGGCGCCGTCGATCGGGTACAGGTGCATGGTCGCCTCCACGCACGGCACCCTCGGACCGTGCTCCACGTGCGCCGCGATCGCATCGTCCGTGAGCTCACGGACGAAATCCGCCTTCCAGTAGTGCTGCAGGCCGGGCGGCAGCAGGGCGTCGAAGGCGCCGTTGAGTGCCGGATAGGGCATCGGGCCGACGTGCTGGGCGACGACCGGCGCGGCCTCGAGCAGAGGTGCGACCGCCCGCTCGCCCTCATCAACCGGTCCCGTCCAGCAGGCGACGATCAAACACATCGTCTCGCCGTGCCGATCCTCGGGGATGAACGGCAGCGGCGGGGCGATCTGAAACGCGAAGAACGCGCCCAGCTCCTCGGGAGCCTGGGCGATGAACTCGCGGTAGAAGCGCATCAGCTCGCCGGCGCGGTCGACCGGGTAGAAGATCGGGCCGCCGTAGATCTCCCGGACCGGGTGCAGGCGGTACTCCAGCGAGGTGACGACGCCGAAGTTGCCACCGCCGCCGCGAAGCGCCCACAACAGATCGGCGTTCTCGTCCTCGCTCGCCGTCACGAGTTGCCCCTCGGCGGTGACCACGTCGGCCGAGACGAGGTTGTCGCAGGAGAGTCCGTGCCCGCGCGCCAGGTGCCCGATGCCGCCACCCAGGGTCAGCCCGGCGACACCCGTGGTGGAGATGATGCCGCCGGTCGTCGCCAGCCCGAAGGCGTGCGTTGCGTGGTCAAGATCGCCCCAGGTGCAGCCCCCCTCGGCGCGGGCGGTGCGGCGCTCGGGATCCACGCGGATCCCCGTCATCCGTGACAGATCGCACACGATCCCGTCATCGTTGGTGCCAAAGCCGGGGACGCTGTGGCTGCCTCCGCGCACCGAGAGGACGCGCCCGTCGTGGCGGGCGAGCCCGACCGCCGCGATCACGTCAGCGACGTCGGCGCAGCGGACGATCGCCGTCGGCCGGCGATCGATCATCCCGTTGTAGACCTTGCGCGCCTCGTCGTAGCCGCCGTCGCCGGCACAGATCAACTCCCCCCTCAGGCTCGCGCGCAGTTCGTCCGCGGTCCACGCCGGAGGGGGGGTTTCGCTCGTGGTCACATCGCTCGTCGCCATCTTGGGCTCACCTCTGCGCTCGCGTCTTGGTTGGTCGCGTCAATCGGTCGTCGGCAGTGGTATAGCCGCAGGACCGTTCTCGGAGCGTTCCGGCAGCGTTCGCTCAGCCGGCTAGGGCGCGAAGGTGCTCCAGGCGATCGGCTGCGCGCTGCGCGAGCAGCTTTGAGCCCTGGCGGCGGGCCACCTCGAGCGCCGCCTCGAAGCGCGACTCGGCGTCGGCGCGGTCTTCACCCGCGGCGAGGATCAGGTCGCCCATCAGCAGGAGGAGATCCGCATCGAGGTAACGCTGCTCGATCCGTTCGGTGAGCTCGAGCGCTTGCGATATCGCCGCGCGGCCCGCGTCCACCCGCCCCGCCTGCAGGCACACGCGGGCGAGGAGAGCGAGCCCGTGCGGCTGGTAGAGGCTCCAGCCGCTCTGACTGTAGGCGTCCAGGCCCTCGCGGATCAGCGCGATCGCCTCGTCCGTGCGCCCCTCTCCCGCCAGCATCCATCCGCGAAGGATCGCTCCCATCGGCTGCAGGAATCCGAGCCGGTGCTCGTCGGCGAGAGCCGCCATCCGCTCAGCGCGTTCTCGCGTGCGGGGCTCGTCGCCCAGGTCGATGGCCAGCCAAGCGCCGAAGGTGAGGGCGTAGGCGAGGCTGAACGGGTGCTCGAGCTCGTCGGCGAGTCGGAGCGCTTCCCGCGCGCCCTCTTCTGCCTCAGCCGGATCGCCGACGTACCGAAGAAGGTAGGCGAGGCGGCTCATGCAGATGATCCGAGGGTCCTGGGAGTACAGCGCGAGGTGCGACCGTGCGCTGTCGGGGAGATACTCCGCGATCGCCAGCCGGAAGTGATCGCGGGCGGCGGCGAACTCCCCCAGCCAGGACGACGTCACGCCGAGAACGTAATTGCCCTCGACCCGCACCATCGGCTCGTCGTCGCGCTCGCCCAACTCAAGCAGCTGCCTGCCGAGCTCGAGCGCGCGACGCAGTTCGCCCTGCGCGAGGTGCACGAGTGCGAGCGCCCGCAGCACAGGTGGATTGGGGCGCGTCCCGAGACGCGCGCAAAGCTCCAAGGCGCGCAGATAGACGTCGCGGACCTCCGGCGCGCCGTAGCCTTTGATCGCGACCAGCGGTGCTCCCAGCGCCGTCCCGAGCGCCAGCTCGCGTTCGTCGCGCTGTCGGGTGGGAGGCTCGGCGTCGAGCAGCTCGAGCGCCTTGGAGAACAGGTCGATCGCCCGTTCGTTCGCATAGACTCGCTGGGCGACCTCGGCCGAACGAGCATAGAAGCCGATCGCCCGCTCCCTCCAGCCGGCGTGCTCATAGTGAGCGGCGAGCTCGGCACCGAACGCGTCGAGGTCGGTCCCATGCAACCGCTCGAGTGCCTGGGCGACACGCCGGTGCAGCAGGCGTCGGCGCGCCGACCCCACGCGCAGATAGGCTGCCTCGCGGAGCTTGTCGTGGCTGAAGTCGTAGGCGTCGACGCCGCGCTCGCGAACGATCCGCCGCTCCCAGAGCTCGTCGAGGGCCCCGACCACCTGCTCCTCGCTGCGCGAGCTTGCTCGCACCAACACGCCGAACGTGAACGCCCGACCCACGGTGGCGGCGAGACTGGCCAGCTCCTGTGCTGCGGGCGAGAGCTGGGCGAGCCGCGCCTCGATCACGGAGTGCGCCCTGAGCGGCAGCTTCCGTCCACCGCCGGCCTCAGCGCCCGCCGGGGCTGCCGGGACTTCGTCGACCAACCCTGCCCGCACCAGCTCGACAACGAACAGCGGGTTGCCTTCCGTCTCGAGATAGAGGAGCTCATGACGGCCGTCGCCCAGTTCCCGACCTGAGACGTTGCCGGCCAAGGTGGCGGTATCGGTGCGGTCCAGCGGCCCCAGCTCGAGCTCGACGGCCTGCCCGCTCGCCCGTGCCGCGAGCACCAGCGAATGGGCCGGATGCTCGCGGCCGAGCTCCTCGGAGCGCACCGTCGTGACCACGAGCAGCGGCGCGCGCGGCTTCGAGCGCAGGAGGTAGTGCAGCCAGCCGAGCGTCTCGCCGTCGCACCACTGCAGGTCGTCGATCACAAGCAGAAGCGGCCGTGCCTCGGCGAGAACCGCGTGCGACAGCGCGTCCAGCAGGCGCGCGCGCTGCAAGTCGTCGATCAGCGGCGCCGGGGCGGGTAGCTCCGGGCGCTCGTCGCGCAACTCGGGTAGGAGCCGCGCAAGCTCGGCGAGCCAGGGATCGCCCAACCGCCGTAGTCCAGGGCCGATCGCCTGCGAGCGCAGCAGCTCGACAACCGGCGCGTAGGCCAGTCCGCCCGCGGCGGAGTAGCAGCGGCTGCCCGCCGTGGTCATGCCCTGCCCTGCCACCCAGTCCCGGAGCTCCTCCCCCAGCCGCGACTTGCCGATCCCGGCCTCGCCCGTGATCAGGGTCAGCAGCGACTCTCCCTCGGCCGCGCGCCGCCATGCGCCTCGAATCGCCTCCCACTCCTCGCGCCGACCGACGAGCGGCGAGGCGCCGGCCGTGGCAGGGCCCGTCGCCCCAGGCACGGCAATCCCCGCGGGCTCGAGGAGCCTCTCGTAGGCCTGCTGAGTGGCGGCGGTGGGCTCGATGCCCAACTCGCGAGCAAGCGCCGTGGCGCAGCCGTGATACACGCGCAGCGCTCCCGCGCGATCACCGCTCAGCGCGTGGAGTCTCATCAGGCGCCGGCAGGCGCCATCGCTGAGGGGATCGTGATCCAGCAACCGCCGCGCCCAGGGGAGGGCTCCGCGGTAGTCGCGCTCGAGCTCGAGCAGCTCGGTGAGCCGCTCGGCCGCCTTGAGGAAGCCCTGACGCAGCCGCTCGCGCTCAGGCACGATCCAATCGTCGTAGCACCCGGGAAGGAGCTCGCCCGCATACAGGGCGACGGCGGCGGCGAGCGCGCCGCGCTCATCGCCGGCCCGGCCGGCCGCCTCCGCTTCCTCGGCGCGAGCAACGAGCTGCTCGAACTCGGCGACGTCGAGCCAGAAGGGCGCATTTGCTCGCCAACGCACCGCTCTGGCCCCGCTCTCCAGGAAGCGCTCTGACTCGGGCAGGGCCCGCCGAAGAAGGTGCAGGGCTTGTCTCAGGTTCGTGCGGGACTGCGACTCCTCGGAGTCGGGCCAGAACAGGAAGGCGAGCCGCTCGCGGGGCTGGCGCGTGTCACGGTGAAGCACGAGGTGGGCGAGAAGCGACTGCAGGCGCGGCGCATCGACGGTGGTAAGCGGACGGTTCTCCAAGGAGAGGCCGAAGCCGCCGAGCAGCCGAATGTGCAGGGTGGGCGGTGCGGCAACGGCTCGTGAGTGGTCCACCGTCTCGATGGCGCCATCTTGGCACGAGTCGCGCTCTCCTCGGCGATACCCAGTGCGCTGGCGTGAGCGGTCAGGTCGACGTCAGCCGCGCCTCGAGGAGGTCGAGGTCGCGCTCGATCAGGCGTACGACGTCGGGTTTGAGCAGCCCTTCGTTGCGCAGCCGCAGAAGGGTCTCGCGCTCCACGCGGATGAGCTCGCGGCGCACCTCGGGATAGCTCATCGCGAGCTGCCGGGCCGCCTCGGACGCCTCCCCGTCCTCCTCCTCCCCGCCGATGACCGCCATGCAGCGCCGGAACTGCTGGCGGTAGTAGCCGCGCATCCGCCGCAGCAGATCCGGGTCGACGTCGCGCTCCTGCTCGAGCTCGTCGAGCCGATCGAGCGCCGCCTGCGCGGCCTCGAGTCGCGCGACCGCCTCGTCCACCGACCATCGGCGATCGCCGGTGAGGCCGAGCACGCGCATGAGCGCCGGCAGCGTCAGCCCCTGGCCGACAAGCGTCACGGTGATGACGCCCACCGTGATGAAGATCATGAGGTCGCGCTCGCGCAGCGGCGTGCCCGAGTCCAGCATCGTGGGCAGCGCGAGCGCCGCGGCAAGCGAGATCGCGCCCCGCATCCCGCTCCAGCCGACGACGAGCCGCTCGCGCCAGTCCTCGCCGGTGTCGGCCGCGAGCGCGCGTGGCCACAAGCGGCCGAGCAGCGGCGGCATGGCCAGCCACAGGAGGCGCACGACGATGACCGTCGCGCTGACGAGCGCCACGTAGCCGAGCAGGGTGCCCGTCTGGTCGCTCTCGCGCAGATCGTCGAAGAGCCCCTCGAACTGCAGGCCGAGCAACACGAACAGCGTCACGTTCAGGCCGAAGACGAGCACCTGCCAGAACGCGATCGCGTTCAGGCGCGTGTCCGCATCGAACATCCAGTGCGAGTGCCAGCCAAACCAGACGCCGGCCGTGACCGTGGCGAGCACGCCCGAGGTGTCGAGCCCCTCGGCGCCGACGTACGCGCCGTAGGCGAAGAGCACCGACAGGAAGATCGCGAGCGGGACGTCCGTCAGATGGCGGTGGATCCGCATCCCGATCCAGCCGACGGCGAGGCCGACGGCGACGCCGCCGATCGCCGACACGGCGAAGTCGAGCGCCGCCTCGTCGAGCGAGAAGCTGCCGGCGACCGCCGCGCTCACGGCGACCCGGTAGGCGACGAGCGCCGCGGCGTCGTTGAGCATCGCCTCGCCCTCGACCGCGAGCGCAGGGCGCTCGGGCACTCCGATGCGGCTGAAGGTCGCTGACGCCGACACCGGGTCCGTCGGTGCGACGATGGCGCCGAGGATGAACGCCGCCGGCCAGCTCAGCCCGATCAGCTCGTGCCCGACGACTGCGACCGCTCCCATCGTCACGAGCACGAGCGCGATCGTCAGCGAGAAGAGCTGCGCCGCCGCCGCGCGCAGCTCCTGGGGCGACGCGTTGAAGCCCGACGCGTGCAGCAGCGGCGGCAGGAAGATGACGAACACGACGTCCGGATCGAGCACGATCTCGGGCAGGCCGGGGACGAAGCCGATCGCGACACCGCCGATGACGAGCACGATCGGATACGGGATTGCGACGACGTCGGCGAGGCGCACCAGCAGGGCGGCGACGAAGAGGATCGCGATCAGGAGCTCGGCGTCGCCCATTCGGGCGCGAGTGTACGGTCGGCCCGCGGGGCGGCGGCGCGCGTGCGCTACCGTCGCTCGATGCCGGGTGCCTCGCTCTCGCCCCCGCTCGACCCCGACGATCACATCGACGGCAACGCGGACGCGCCGCTCGCGCTCGTCGTCTACGGCGACTTCCAGTGCCCGTACTGCGTTGCGGCACAATCGATGATCCGCCGCGCGCGCGACCAGCTCGGCGGCCGGCTGCGCTACGCGTTCAGGCACATGCCGATCTCGGAGCGCCATCCCTATGCGCCGAAGGCGGCCGAGGCCGCCGAGGCGGCCGCCGCACAGGGCGCCTTCTGGCCCATGCATGACCGGCTCTACGCGGCCCGCGGCCGGCTCGCGGTCGACGATCTCGTCGGGCACGCCAGCGCACTCGGCCTCGACGTCGACCGCGTGCGCTCAGAGCTCGCCGACGGCGTCCACGAGGCACGCGTCGCGCGCGACTACGAGAGCGCGCTCGCCTCCGGCGTGCGCGGCACGCCGGCGTTCTTCACGAACGGCGTTCATCACGAGGGCGCGTTCGACGCCGGTTCGCTCATCGAGGCGCTCGAGGCCACCGCGCCCGCGCCGGCGCGGGACTGACCTACTCCCGCGCGAGGACGAACATCCCGTACAGGCCGTAGCCCACGAAGAGCAGGCCGACGATGACCAGCAGCGGCGGGAGGAACGTGACCGGCGGCCACGTGTTCGCGAGCTTTGAGAAGTGGTCGCGCTGCTCGTCGAGCAGGGGGATGACGTCGACGCGGAAGTAGTCGTCGAGCTCGATCATCGTCCGTACGGGAGTCCCGTCGAAGCGCTTGAGATCGCCGAGCTTCGGGACGCTGTTCCAGCCGACGGTCACCGCTGTGACGTTCTCGAGCGCCTGCGCGAGCCCCGGCGTCTGCCTGCGCAGCGTCCTCAGCAGCTTGTCGCCGCCGATCTTCATCCGCTTGGACAGGAACGCCAGCAGGTGCGGCACCTCCTCGCCGACCGCGGTCAGCGGGATCGCTTCGAGCACTGCGGTGGTCCGCGGCGCGCGCCTGCGCAGGCGCGTCAGGACGCGCCCCTCCGACAGCCCGATGCGCTCGGAGATGAAGCGCAGCAGCCGCGGCACCTCGGCCGCCCCGCCGCCGCGGACGGTCGCGATCGGATCGCCGAACTGGACCGCTTCGTGGATGAGGGCGATCCCCTCGCGCGCGCCGGCCGCGCGCTGCTCGGTGAACGCCGGCTCGAGAGCATCGATCGTCTTGTCCGCGGCCGTCATGCGCGGGAAGTACGCCAGCACGAGCACGAGTCCGAGGATCACGACGCCGACGGCGACGACCCCGCGCCAATCGCGCCTGCCGGGAATGGCGCCCGCAGCAGCGGCCTTCGCGCGGATCAAACCGAAGCCGATCACCACGAGACCGACCACGAGCAGCAGCCACGGGATGTAGCCGATGCCGCCCCTGCCCTCGACGTTCTGGAAGTCGTCCTTCTGGCGCTCGACGGCCGCCACGAGGTCGCCGCTGAAGTAGTCGCGCAGCTCCGGCACGGTTCGGACGGGCTTGGCATCGAAGCGCGTGAACGGCCGCGGTATCGCGTTCCAGCCGTTGGCGACCGGCACGAGCGCGGCCAGGGTCTGGGAGAGCCTGGGGAAGTTCTCGGTGAGCGCCGCCTGCACATCGGGCGCAGACATGTTGAGCGTCTCGGCGAGGAACGTCTCCAGGCGCACCAGCTCGCTGGTTATCCCCTCCAGCGGCAGCGCGCGCAGCAGCGCCGCGGTGTGGGGCGCCACGCGGCGCAGGGCCGCACGCACCTGCGCGTTGGACATCCGGGCCTTCTTCGCGACGAGCCTGATCAGCGCCGGCATCTCGTTGGCGCCGCCGCGCCTGGCGGTGATGAGTGGATCGGCCACGTCGACGTACTTCGAGATGAAGTCGATCCCGGCGCGCTCGCCGGCGACCTGCGAGTCCGACAGCGCGGGGCTGGCGGCGTCGATGACGTCCTGCCCACTGCCCAGCCGCGGGAAGAGCGCCAGCGCGAAGACCAGGAGCACCACCACGGCGCCGATCAGCGCGACACCGACCCACGCCTTCGACGCGGCGTTCGACAGGAGTCCCTTCATGGCCGGGCGCGACCTTACACTCGCCCGGCGCGCCGCGTCACGCGCGGGGACCCCGGGCGACGAGCTCGAGCTTCTGGCGCCGCGTCAGGCGCTTGATGCGCGCCTCCTCGCGGCGCGCGGCGCTGCGGTCGCTCATCGGCTGGGCGAGCACGAGCTGCACGGGCAGGCGGCTGGCGGTGTAGCGGCTGCCGCGCCCATTGCGATGCGCCGCGAGGCGGTGCTGCACGTCGGTCGTCCAGCCGCAGTACAGCGTGCCGTCCCGGCAGCGCAGGAGGTAGACGAAGGCGTCGGCCGGCACGGATTCAGGTTCGACGTCGGGGGTGGCGATCATGCGCCGCGTGCGTGCCCAAACAGGATCGGGGTCACCCTCGGCGGTCGTGGAGGGGTTGGGTGGAAACGGGAGAATGAGGCCGGTTCTCCGCCCACCCCCGCGCCCGCACACCAGACCGCGGAGCCCGTGTCAACGGTGGAGCGCTACGCAGGCTTGCCGGCCGACGCCAGGTCGTGCTCCGAGGCGAGCTCGACCGGGGAGCTGTGCATCGCGCGCAGCCGCACATCTCGCCACGACAGGCCCTCCTTGACGAGCGCCGGCGCGCCCATGGCGACGGCGGTGGCGATCTCCACCGCCTGCAGGATGATCCCGTAGGCGAGGGCGTCGGCGTGGTTGACGCCGTACGCGGTGAGGACGGCGATGCACGCCGCCTGGAAGACGCCGAGGTTCGATGGCGTCGCCGGCAACACCGCCGTGACGTTCACCGCGAACAGGACCGCCGCCGCGGCGCCGAGACCTGCGCGCTCGTCGAGCCCGAACGCGACGAGCAGGATGTAGCACGACATCCACTGCACGGCCCATGCCGACAGCTGCACCGCCGCCGCCCAACCGCCGAGCCGCGGGTTGCGGAAGACGTGCAGCCCGTGGCGCACCTGCACGAGCGCAGAGCGTGCAAGCGCGACGAAGCGCGCGATGCGCTCAGACCGCCCATCGGCGCGCAGCAGCGCGGGCGCGACGAGCACCGAGAGGATCATCGCCACCGGCGCGATCGTCGCGATGAGCAGCGCGGTGTGGTGCTTGAACGCGTCGACGGTCGAGAACATCGTGATGCCGAGCACAACGAGCGCGAGGACGTTGAGCAGCGTCTGCGAGACAATCGTGCCGAGCACGACGGGCAGGTGCTGACGTGCGCGGCCGATCCGCCGCGCGACGACGAACGCGCGCGACGGTTCGCCGAGCCGCGCGGGCAACGTCGCCGACATGAGCACGCCGACGAAGGTCCCCTGGAGGGCATCGATCAGCCGCACGCGCGCAAGCGGCAATGCCGCGCGCAGGATCGCGTGCCACGCCAGGCCGCGCAGCACCATCGACAAGCACATGAGCCCGAGCGCGAACAGCACCCAGGCCGGCGTGGC
>JALZJA010000258.1 GCA_030860005.1 Actinomycetota bacterium | reverse complement strand
GCCCCGCGGCGAGCGCCGGCGGGTAGAAGTCGGTCGTCCCCAGGCGCGCGAGCAGCGTGCCGAGGAAGACGTCGCCCGCGCCGGTGGTGCTCACGACGGCGGCCGGACGCCCGGCGACGTGGTGGCGCAGCCCGCCGCCGCGCAGGATCGCGCCGCGCTCGCCGGACGTGACGATGACGTGCTGCGCGCCGGCCGCGAGCAGCGACGCGGCGACGGCCTCGGGATCGCTCTCGCCGGTCAGCATCCGGCCCTCGGCGGCGTTGCATTTCACGAGGAACGCCCCCGGCACGCAGTCTCCGGCGGCCGCCGCCGCGCGAGCGGGGCTGTCGTCCCAGCGGCGGAGACGGACGTTCGGGTCAAAGACGATCGGCCGGCCGAGCTCGAGCGCGCGCTCGCGTGCGCCCATCGTAAGCATCGCCTCCTGGGCGCCGGCGAGCGTGTTCGATGTGAACAACAGCGCGTCGCAGGCCTCGACGGCCTCGAGCAGGCGATCGTTCAGCGCGCTCACGGCGGCCGCGATCCCGTCGCCGTAGAGCTGGTAGCTCGGCTCGCCGGCGGAGTCGACCGTCACGAACGCGAGCGACGTGCTCAACCCGTCGGCGAGGCCGAACCAGCGCAGGTCGACGTGCTCGGCGGCGAGGCGGTCATGCAGCCATGCGCCCCACTGGTCGTCCCCCGTGCCGCCGGCCAGCGACACGGCCGCGCCCCCGCGCGCCGCCGCGACCGCCACGTTTGCACTGACGCCGCCGCAGTGCGGTACGAAGACGTCGACCTCGGCGAGCGAGGTGACCGGACGGCGGCAGATGAGGTCCACGATGGCCTCGCCGAAGCAGAGGGTCCGCATGGGTCGTCAGGCTATCTTGGCCGCGATGCCGTCCGTGACCGAGGAGACGTTCGAGCTCGACGGCCAGCCCGTGCACCTGCGACGAGCAGGCGACGACGACGTGCCGATCCTCTTCCTGCACGGCCTCCCGACGAGCTCGTTCGACTGGCTCGCGCCGCTCGCGCTCGGCGGCGGCCTCGCCGTCGACCTGCCGGGATTCGGGCGCAGCGGCAAGCGCGGCGATCTCGACTACTCGCTCGGCGGCCACGCGACGTTCATCGATCGGCTGCTCGAGGCGCTCGACATCGAGCGGGTGAAGCTGTGCGCGCACGACTGGGGCGCCGCGGCGGGGCTCGTCTGGGCGATGCGCGATCCCGCTCGCGTGCAGCGGCTCGTGGTCGTCAACGGCGTTCCGCTGCTGCCCGGATTCGGTTGGCACGGCCCGGCGCGGCTCGCGCGGGCGCCCGTGATCGGCGAGGTCGCGGTGGGGCTCGCGACACGGCGCGTCCTGCGCCTGCTGTCGCGGCGCGCCTCGGCGAGCAACGGCCCGATGCCGGACGCGTTCATCAAGAACGCGTCCGAGCATTTCGATCAGGGCACGCAGCGAGCCGTGCTGAGGATCCTGCGCGCCACGACGCCCGACACGCTCGCGGCGGCAGGCCACGATCTCGGCAGCGTGACGGCGCCGGCGCTCGTGCTGTGGGGCGCCGAGGATCCGTTCATCCCGGCTCGCTTCGGGGCCGGGTACGCCGCCACGCTCGGGGACGCGACGCTCGAGAACGTTGCAGACGCCGGACACTGGCCGTGGATCGACCGGCCGCGGGTCGGTGAGCGGATTGTCGAGTACCTGCGTAGCTGAGCGCCTGCACACCCCCGGTAGGATGAGCACGCGCCAATGACCGTTAGCGCCACCACGCTCATGATCAGCATCCGGCTGGCCCGCCTCGTACGGGAGCGAGACGTGGCACCCTCCACGGCTTGATGTCGACCGGCACGCAGCAGCCAGCGCCGCCCGCCGAACCTGCCCCTCGCCCCCGCTCCAGCGCGCCGGGCGCGGCGCGCTTCGAGCTGCTGCGCGTGAAGCTCATCCAGTCGCGCCTCACGCCGAACATGATCTCGCTCACCGGGTTCCTCCTGAACGTGCTCGCCGCCGTGCTCATCTGGCAGACGGAGCTCTTCTGGGGCGGTGTCGTGTTCATCGTCGGCTCGATCATGGACACGCTCGACGGCGGCTACTCGCGCATGTCGGGCAAGGGGACGCCGTTCGGCGCCTTCCTGGACTCGACCCTCGACCGCGTCGTCGAGGGCATCGTCCTCACCGCGGTCGCGGCGCATTTCGCCGAGCGCAACGACGAGCTCGCGGTGGCCGCGGTCGTGATCGCCGTGCTGGCCTCGCTCACCGTGTCCTACACGCGCGCGCGCGCCGAGTCCCTGGGCGTCGAATGCAAGGTCGGCATCGCCGACCGGCTGGTCCGCGTCGTGATCCTGTCGGCCGGCCTCGTCCTCGCCGACGTCGGCGCGCTCGAACCGGCCGTCTACGTGCTGGCGGGGCTGAGCAGCATCACTGTCGTGCAGCGCATCTCCCACGTTCGTCGTGAGCTGACGCGCCCGGCGGGGGTATGACAAGCCGTGTAACGACCTATTGGGCACGGGGTGTAAGGCCCCGAACGCTTCGATGAAGGGAACGAACCTCACATGACTCCCACAGACGGCGACGGCGCCGCCGCCTCCAACGGCACGGGGCGGTACCAGCAGGACAAGGTCCGCGTCGCGATCGTCGGCGTCGGGAACTGCGCCTCGGCGTTCGTGCAGGGCGTCGAGTACTACAAGAACGCCGATCGCGCCCAGCGGGTGCCGGGCCTCATGCACGTCGACCTCGGCGGCTACCACGTCTCGGATATCGAGTTCACGGCCGCCTTCGACATCGACAAGGCGAAGGTCGGCAAGGACCTCGGCCAGGCGATCTGGGCGGGCGAGAACAACACGATCAAGTTCGCCAAGGTTCCGAAGAAGCTCGGCGTGCAGGTCCACCGCGGCATGACCCACGACGGTCTCGGCAAGTACCTCAAGGAGAGGATCACGAAGGCGCCCGGCGAGACGGCCGACATCGTGCAGATCCTCTCCGACACGCACACCGACGTCGTCGTCTCCTACCTGCCGGTCGGCTCCGAGGACGCGACGAAGTGGTACGTCGAGCAGGTGCTCGATGCCGGCTGCGGCTTCGTGAACTGCATCCCCGTCTTCATCGCCCGTGAGGACTACTGGCACAAGCGCTTCAGGAAGGCCGGCCTGCCGGTCGTCGGCGACGACATCAAGTCGCAGGTCGGTGCGACGATCGTCCACCGCAGCCTCGCGCGCCTGTTCTACGACCGCGGCGTGAAGCTCATGCGCACGTCGCAGCTCAACGTCGGCGGCAACATGGACTTCTACAACATGCTCGAACGCGACCGGCTGGAGTCCAAGAAGACCTCCAAGACGAACGCCGTCACCTCGGTCGTGGGCCACGCGCTGCCCGTCGACGACGTCCACGTCGGCCCGTCGGACTACGTGCCGTGGCTGACGGACCGCAAGTGGGCGCACATCCGCCTCGAGGGCCAGGCCTTCGGCGACGTTCCGCTGACCGCCGAGCTGAAGCTCGAGGTGTGGGACTCGCCCAACAGCGCCGGGATCGTCATCGACGCCGTGCGCTGCTGCAAGCTCGCGCTCAACCACGGCCTTGGCGGCCAGCTCGACGGGCCCTCGAGCTATCTCATGAAGTCGCCGATGAACCAGCGCCCCGACGAGCAGGCGCACCTGGACACGGAGAGCTTCATCAAGAAGTACGCGCGCAAGCCGGGCACGAAGGCGACGGCGCCCACGAAGCGACCCGCGAAGCAGGCGAAGGCGTAGAACGCTCTCTTCCGGTCGCGTCACCTGATGCGGACCCTGCTAGCATCACGCATCATGGCCCGGACGACCCTGGATCTCGACCCATCGGTGCTCAGTGAGCTGCGCCGGCGCGGCGCGGCGGAGCACAAGAGCATGGGCCAGGTGGCCTCGGAGCTGCTCGCCCGCACCTTGTCGGAGAGGGAAGCTCGGACCCCGCCCTTTCAGTGGGTCAGCCGTGACCTTGGCGCCCCGCGCGTGGACCTCGAGGACGACGACGCCGTCGGCGCCCTCCTCGATGACCAACGATGAGCGCGACGCTCGACGCGAACGTGCTCGTCTACGCCTCCAACCAGGCCGACCCCGCGCACGGGCCTGCACAGGAGCTCCTCCAGCGGCTGGCCACCGACTCGCAGCTGCTCTACCTGTTCTGGCCGGCGCTCAGCGGCTATCTGCGGATTGTCACCCATCCCGCGATCCTGCCGCGCCCGCTGAGCCCGCGTGAAGCTGAGCACAACGTCGGTCAGCTGCTCGACCTCCCGCACACACGGGCGCCGGGTGAGGCGGACGGGTTCTGGGACCACTACCGCGCGACGGCTGGCGATCGTGCTCGCGGAAACGCCGTGCCCGACGCGCACCTGGCCGCTCTGATGCGCCAGCACGAAGTACGCGTCATCTACACCCGGGACCGCGACTTTCGCCGTTACGCGGACATCGACGTCCGGGATCCCTTCGGCTGACTGCGAAGATCCTTCGCGTAGAAGACCCGCGGCGACGTCGTAACTGGCCGCTGCGTCAGCGCCTCAGGCATCGACGAACGTCGCCTCGACGCCTATCGCGTCGTACGTCCTGCGCGCTCGTCGGTCTGCGTTGACGAGCTGTGCGTCGTTCGCAGCCGCCGTCGCTGCGATCAGCGCGTCATAGAGCGCACCGCGGGCCAAGGATCGTCGGCCACGATCACCGTCAGCCCATCTCGCTCCTCCACGCGCGCGGGCGCGTCGGGCACCGTTGCCTCCAGGCGCCCGTCGGCGACCTGCAGCTCCAGCTGTGCCGGCCCGACGAGCCCCAGCTCGTCACGGAGCGGCTTGGGCACGACCAACCGTCCGGCAGCATCAACGGCAACTCTCATACCAAAGAACGTGCCAAATGCACGCCCGTGGCGGTCCGAACGGGCCGAGTCACGGTCACAGCTCAGCCCGCCCGCAGCCGGACATGAAGGTGGTTGTCGTGATGGCGCAACGGCTGGACGACCCCGCGCGGCCCGGTCAGTGGGGTCCTGGGGCCGACGAACACGTACTCCGCCCCGGCGCGAACGAAGCGGTCGACGAGGTCCTGCGCGAGGCGCATCTCGATGGCGCGGACCGACAACGGCGCCCGCTCGCGCCGGTCGCGGCGCGGATAGTAGATGTCGGCATCGAGCCCGTTCTGATGCGAGGCGTGCAGGTTCCCACCGAACCGGCCGCCACGGCGACGGCTGAGGTCACCGATCGTGAGCCGTGGAGCATCCGGGTGTGCCCGCGCGAAGTCATCGGCGACGCGCAAGAGGACGCGGATCAGACCGTCGGTCGCGTAGCGCCGCCACATCGGGCTCAGGGTGCGGTGGCGCTTCGGGTCCCAGGTGACGAAATGCTGTCCCTCGGCGGGCAGTTTGGTGCCATTGACCAGAGTCCCGGCGTTCGGTCGTCCGACCGAACGAGCGTTGCGCCAGACGACACGGGCGTATCGTTCCGAAGGCGCGACGACCGTCCGGGAACCCACAGCGCGGGTCGCCGGACTCAGGACCGCCTCCCGGTCGGCCAGACCGGAACGGTCTGGCTGCGACGCGGCAATCCCCGTGGCGACGAGCGCGATGAATGCCGCGCACGTGGAACCCAGCGCGGTGAAGCCGGCTGTCCGCCGGCGCACGCGATGGGCCGGTAGCGGCGGCCGGGAGCCTGCGCGCACGCCGGCCCTCCGCCCGCTCTCGTCGAAAGGATCTCGTGTCATATGCATCGGCGTCAGCAGTCGGTGGCGACGGCGCTTGGCCAGCGCGCAGCCAACCGGCCCCTGCGTCGCCACGCAGATTAGGTCAGACGGCCGCACGAGACGCAGGTCAGATTGCGTGCACGACGGCCGTGGTGTGTGATATCCCGTCCTGACCGTGGCTGTCACCGACACCGGATCCAAGACCCTGGCGGAGCTGGTCCTCAGCGCCGCGGCCGCGCATGGCGGCACGGCCCTGCGCTACCCCGATGGCGATACGTGGCTCGAGCTGTCCTATCCCCAGCTCGGAGCCGACGTGCGAGCGATCGCCAAGGGTCTCATCGCGCTCGGCATCGACACCGGCGACCGCGTGGGGATTCTTTCCAACACGCGCGCCGAATGGACGCTCGCCGACTTCGGCGCGATCTGCGCGACCGCGGTCGTCGTGCCGGTCTACCAGACGAACGCGGCGGAGGAATGCCAGCACGTGCTCGATCACTCGGGTACGAAGGCGATCTTCTGCGAGGACGCCAGCCAGGTCGCGAAGATCGACGAGGTCCGCGCTGACCTGCCCGACCTGCGCCACGTCATCTGCTTCGAGGGTCGGTCGGAGGGTGCGATCACGCTGGACGAGCTGCGCGAGCGCGGGGTGGACGTGAGCGACGAGGATCTCGCCGAGCGCGTCGCCGCGGTGGCGCCTGGCGACGTCGCCACGATCGTCTACACCTCCGGGACGACCGGACCGCCCAAGGGCTGCATGCTGACCCACGCCAACGTGCGCGCGGTCATCGACATGGTTCAGCAACGGCTCGAGTTCGCGCCCGGCGACGATGTCGTCTACGTCTTCCTCCCGCTCGCGCACATGCTGGCGCGGGCTGTGCAGGTCCTGGGGATCGCCTTCGGGGTCCAGCTCGTCTACTGGCGACGCGATCCGGACCTCATCATCGCCGACGTCGCCGAGATCAATCCGACACACCTGCCGTCGATTCCCCGCATCTTCGAGAAGATCTACGCCGCGGCCACGGGCAAGGCCGAGGCCGCGGGCGGTGCGAAGGCAAAGCTCTTCTGGTGGGCCGTCGGCGTGGGCAAAGAGGTGCGCGGGCGTGAGCGCCGCGGCGGCCAGGCGGGGCCCATCCTCAAGGCCCAGCTCGCGCTCGCCGACCGCCTCGTGCTGCACAAGGTGCGCGCCCTGTTCGGCAACCGCGCGAAGCTCGCGATCACCGGCGCCGCGCCGATCGACGAGGACATCGTGGCCTTCTTCCATGCCGCCGGTGTGTGGGTGCTCGAGGGCTACGGGATGACCGAGACGACCGTCGCGGCGACGCTCAACACGATCGAGGAGAACCGACCCGGGACCGTCGGCAAGGCACTGCCCGGCTGCGACGTTCAGATCGCCGAAGACGGCGAGATACTCATGCGTGGCCCGAACATCTTCCTCGGCTATTACCGCGACGACGAGGCCACGCGCGAGATCCTGCGCGACGGGTGGCTGTCCTCCGGCGATCTCGGCGAGCTCGACGACGACGGCTACCTGCGCATCACCGGCCGCAAGAAGGACCTCATCATCACCTCCAGCGGCAAGAACATCTCACCGTCGAACATCGAGAGCGCGATCACGCAATCGCGCTGGATCTCGCAGGCCGTGGTCTACGGCGACCGCCGGCAATACCTCGTCGCGCTCGTGACGCTCGATCCCGACGAGCGGGCCGCGCTCGCCGAGCAGGCCGGCGCCGACCCGGACGACTCCGCGCTCCACGAGCACGCCGGCGTGCGGGCGGAGATCCAGCGCGCGATCGACGACGCCAACCGCCGCTTCGCCCGCATCGCGCAGATCAAGAAGTTCGCGATCCTCGACCGCGTCCTCTCGCAGGAGCACGAGGAGCTGACGCCGACGATGAAGGTCAAGCGCAACATCGTCTACGAGCGTCACGGCGACGTGTTCGACGCGCTGTATGACGACTGACCCTCCTATCTCGCCGTCTGAGTACGTGCGCGCCGAACTCGGGCTGATCCCCTCGCGCCCCACGCCCGAGGAGCTGCGGACCCGATTGGCGACCCGCGCGCCCATCGAGGTCGGCGAAGATCCCGCGGAGACGATCAGGCGCCACCGCGACGCTTGATCGTCCTCGACGCCTCGGCTGTATGCGAGCTGCTGCTGCGCGGT
>JALZJA010000243.1 GCA_030860005.1 Actinomycetota bacterium | reverse complement strand
CGCACGCGGTGCGCGGCAGGCGCGGCGCTCATCCGCCCGCCCGCTCGACGGCGCCCTGCGCCTGCCGCGGAGCGGTCGTCGCGCGGTTGACGAAGAACGCGTGCGGGATGTCGACGATGCCGCCGCCCGTCGTCTCGCCGGTGACGACGACGGAGCTTGCGTTCTCGCGCAGGGCGATGACCTCAGCGCCGGGGCCGGCCTCGCTGACCTGCACGCTGAGGTCGTAGCGGCCGGGGACGAGCCAGTTGTCAAAGCTCGTGCCGACGACGGCCCGCTCGCCGGCCTCGAAGTCGCCCGTCGCGTCGTCGCGAGCCGTGGACACGGCGAAGACGCGGCGGTGCTGATCGTCGCTCAGCGTGAAGGTGAAGACGGGCTCGCGCACCGCGTGCCCGAAGCGCACGTGAGTGCACAGCGCGCACGGCGTGCCCTGCATGATGGCCGCGTCGCGACGACCCACGCCGTCCTGGGACCAGACGTCGAGCAGCTGGACGTCGTCGCTGCCGTCGCCGGGCTCGCCGCCGGGCGCGGGCGTCCTGTCATCGCGCACCACCGGGAAGTTCACCTGCGTGTAGCGGCGCGTCACGGTCTTGGGATCCCCGACGACCACGACCTCGCCGCGCTCGAGCAGCATCGCGCGGTCGCAGAAGCGCTGTACCTGGCCCATGTCGTGCGTCACGAGCAGGATCGTGCGGCCCGCGTCGCGCAAGCCGTTGAGCACATCGAAGCACTTCTGCTGGAAGGACGCGTCCCCGACCGCGAGGACCTCGTCGATGAGCAGCAGGTCGGCATCGACGTGGACCATGACGCTGAACGCGAGGCGCACCTGCATGCCGGACGAGTAGTTCTTGAGCTTCAGCTCGGCGAACTCGTGCAGCTCGGCGAAATCGAGAATCGAGCTGTAGCGCCGGCGCGCCTCCTCGGGAGTGAGCCCCAGCATGACGGCGTTGATGAGCACGTTGTCGTGCGCCGTGAGGTCGGGGTTGAAGCCGACGCCGAGCTCGATGAACGGCGCCATGCGCCCGCGCAGCCACATCTCGCCGGCGTCGGCCTGGTAGATGCCGGCGAGGCACTTCATGAGCGTGCTCTTGCCCGAGCCGTTGCGCCCGACGATTCCGAACACCTCGCCCTGGCCGACGCCGAAGCCGACCTCGCGCAGCGCGTGCAGCGTGTCGAAGCGCCGCCGGCGGAATGGATGCAGCGCCCGCTCCTTGAGCGTATGCACCTGCTCCTGGGGCAGGCGGAAGGTCTTGGAGACGCCGTCGACCTGCACGGCGACATCGTCCGCGAGCTGACCGGTCACACGCGGAAGGGTAGCCTCGCGGGTCATGGCCGACCCGCCCCTGCCGCCCGCATTGCCGCTGGGGGTCAACCTCGCGGGCTACCTCGACCGGACGCTCGGCCTGGGCACGGCCGCGCGCAACGTGGCCGCCGCGCTGCGCGCCGCGGGGGTCAGCGTCGCGCCCCTCCTCCTCGCCAGCGACGCCCCGCGGGAAACGGCCCCGGCCGTCTCGGAGGAGCCGGTACATCCGGTCACGCTCGTGTGCGCCAATCCCGAGGGCATGGCCGGCGCGCGCGATCAGCTGGGCCCCGCGGCCTTCGACGACCGCTACGTGATCGGGATGTGGTGGTGGGAGGTCGACGTCCTGCCGCAGCGCTGGATGCGCGCCTTCGACCTCGTCGACGAGGTGTGGGTCGGCTCGCGCTTCGTCGCCGACGCGCTGGCGGCGATCTCACCGGTGCCGGTCGTGCACGTCCCGCTGCCGGTGCCCGAGCCGGTGGCGGCTTTCGAGGGCCGTTCCGAGCTCGGCCTGCCCGACGACACGTTCCTCTTCGGCTTCGTCTACGACTACCGCAGCGTCACCGCGCGCAAGAATCCGATCGGGCTCATCGAGGCGTTCCGGCGGGCGTTCGTGCCCTCCTCATCCGAGGATGTCGGGCTCGTGCTCAAGACGCTTGATGGCGAGGGATCCGAGGACCACGCCGACGTGGTCGCCGCCGCGGCCGACCGCCCGCGCATCACCATCATCGACGCCAACCTTTCGGCCGGGCTGAAGAACGCGCTGATTCGCGAGCTCGACTGCTACGTGTCGCTGCACCGATCGGAGGGCTTCGGGCTGACGATCGCCGAGGCGATGCTGCTCCGCACGCCGGTCATCGCGACCGACTACGGGGGCTCGCGCGATTTCGCCACCGCGTTCACCGCGCTGCTCGTCGACCACCACCTGACGCCGATTGGTCCCGGCAACGATCCCTACCCGCCGGATGCCGTCTGGGCCGAGCCCGACATCGACCATGCGGCGGACCTCATGCGCACCGCATTCGACGACGACGCGGGGATGCACGAGCGCGCGGTGCGCGCCCGGTCCGATGTGCTCGCCAATCATGCCCCGGCCGCCGCCGGCCGCGTCATGGCCGACCGGCTCGCGCGCGTGTTGAAGCTGCCGCCTCGCGAACGCCAGGGGGCCGGCGAGCCGGAAGGCCTCGACCTCGAGGGCATCCGGGAGCGCATGGCGCGCAAGCCCGAGGCGGGCGACGGCCTGCGCGAGGGGCCGCGCGCGACGCTACGCGACGCCGCGCTGCGCGCGATGAAGCCGTACACGGCCCATCAGCGGCTCGTGGACGAGGAGATCGTGCGCGTGCTACGGACGCTCGACGAGCGCATGCAGGGGCTGGCGTCGGCACAGCAGACGCTCGCGGCGCAGCTGGCGCGGCTGCGGCGCGAGGTCGAGGGGGAGTGACGGCTTGGGCCGCGACCTCGCGGTAGCCAAACAGCAGCTCTGAAGGAACGAGCGTTGGTTGCTCCCCCGGCCGTGCGGGCGGGTCGGAGCAAGGGGGTACCGCGCGAAACGTCCAATATGTCGTCGTTTTGCGCGACACCCCTCCGCCGACTCGCCGACGCCGCGCCGCCTCGCGGTCGACTCGAGGTAGGCCCACAGCTGCTCGGTCGGGCTCGGACAGGCCCGCCTCGTCGACCGCGATGCGCATCGCGCGCAGCCAGGCGTCGCGCTCGCCGGGGCCGATCTCGAACGGGTGGTGGCGCATCCGCAGCCGCGGGTGCCCGTGCTGCTGGGAGTACGTCCGCGGGCCGCCCCAGCACTGCATGAGAAACAGCGCCAGCCTGTCCTCGGCGGGACCGAGATCCTCCTCCGGATACAGCGCGCGCAGCACGTCGTCGGTCGCGACCTGCGCGTAGAACCGCGCCACGATCCTGCGAAATGTCGGCTCGCCACCAATGGCGTCATAGAAGGTGCGGGGATCGGTTGTCGGCGCAAAGGACACGGCAGCGATCGTAGCTCCCGGCTCGACGGGCGCTGTGCCACCATCGCCCGATGCCAACGCCGCCACAGCTCACCTCGCTCGGCGTCAACGTCGTCGGCTACCTGCGCGGCGGCCTGGGCCTCGGCCAGGCGGCCCGCCTGTACGTCGAGGCGCTGAACGCCGCCGGCGTGCCCGTGCGCACGACGACCGTCGACGTCCCGCTCGAGGAGGTCGTCGGTTCCGACGGGCGCCGCGTGCTGATCAAGACGACGGACTTCGCCGACATCGACGTCGAGGGCGAGCTGCCGTTCAACCTCATCTGCGTCAACGCGCCCGAGCTGCCGGCCCTGCACACGCAGCTCGGCGAGGAGTTCTTCACGGGCCGCTACACGATCGGCGTCTGGGCGTGGGAGGTCGACGCGGTACCGCGCAGCTGGGATCCCGCCTTCGCGCTCGTCGACGAGATCTGGGTCTACTCGCACTACGTGCAGGAGATCCTCAGCCGCGTCTCGCCGGTGCCGGTGGTGCGCGTCCCGCTGCCGATCGTCGCGCCGCGCGCCGGGGGCGACCTGCGGGCTCTGAACCTGCCCGACGGCTTCGTGTTCCTCTTTTTGTTCGACTTCTTCTCGACGCTCCAGCGCAAGAACCCGCTCGGGCTCGTCGAGGCGTTCACGCGCGCGTTCACGCCCGGGGAGGGCCCGCAGCTCGTGCTCAAAAGCCACAACGGCGACTTCAAGCCCGACCGCCTGGCCGCGCTTCAGCAGGCGGCGGCGGGCCGTCCGGACATCCACCTCGTCGACCGCTTCCTGCACGACGAGGACATGGCCGCGCTCATGCGGCGCGCCGACTGCTACGTCTCGCTGCACCGCGCCGAGGGATTCGGCCTGACGCTCGGCGAGACGATGGCGCTCGGCAAGCCGGTCATCGCGACGGGCTTCTCGGCCAACCTCGACTTCATGAGCTCCGAGAACTCCTACCTCGTGCGCTACGACGAGGTCGATGTCGGCCCCGAGGGCGAGAACTACCCCGCCAAAGGCACGTGGGCCGACCCCGATCTCGACCACGGCGCGCAGCTCATGCGCGAGGTCTGGGAGCGCCAGGACGGTGCGCGGGCGCGTGGCGAGCGCGCGCGACGCGAGATCGCGCAGGCCTTCTCGCTCGAGGCGGTCGGGGAGATCGCGCGGCTGCGCCTCAAGCGCCTGGCGGCGTTCCGTCGCCACACCGCCGCCGCCAACGGGGTCTCGGGCGGCTGGCGAGCGGAGATCGAGGGCCTCCCCGCCGACACCTTCCTGCACCGAAGCGAGATGAAGCTCAGCTTCGACCCGCTGAGCGACGCCGAAGAGGAGGGGGGCGCGAAGGGCCGGCTGCGCCGCGCGGCGCTCCAGGCGATGCGCCCCTACACCTACCACCAGGACGAGCTCAACGGGCTCATGACGAAGGCCCTGCGCGAGCTCTACGACCAGTTCGAGGACCTCGCCGTCGACATGGAGCGCGTACGCATCCAGTGGCGCAAGCTCACGGGCGCGGTCGGCGACGAGGACATCTCGCTGCTGCTCGACGGTCTGGCGGCGCGCCCGGGCGCGACGCATCCGGCGATCACGGAGCTCGACGCCAGCGGTCGCCGGTTGCTGCGCTTCAGCGGCGCGTCGGGCGACAGCGCCACGTATCGCAGCTTCGAGGACATCTTCCGCGGCCACGAGCAGCTCATCCACGCGCGCCAGCGCGCGTATGCCGACGCCTTCGAAGGCACCGAGTGGGTGCTCGACGTGGGTTGCGGGCGCGGGGAGTTCCTCGACGCGCTCGCCGAGCTGCGCATCGGCGCGCGCGGTGTCGACCTCGACGAGAGCATGGTGCAGCGCAGCCGCGAGAAGGGCCACGAGGTCGTGCTGGCTGACGCCGCGAGCCATCTGCGCGGCCTCGATGACCGCTCGGTTCCGGGCATCTTCGCGGCGCAGGTCGTCGAGCACCTCGACGCAGACGGGCTGACGGAGCTGCTGACGCTCGTCGAGAACAAGCTCGCTCCAGGCGGGCTGGCGATCCTCGAGACCGTCAACCCGCACAACCCGGCCGCGATGAAGGCCTTCTGGACCGACACGACGCACCACCATCCGCTCTTTCCCGAGGTGCTTCTGGCGCTCAGCCGTCTGGCCGGATTCGAGAGCGGCGAAGTGCGCTTCCCAGAAGAGAGCGGCGATTTCGATGCCGACCTCTACGCCAACCACGACTACGCGGTGTACGCGCGCAGCGCTACCAGTCCACGATGAGCCGCACGCTGTCCGCCAGGCGGAACGTGAGCCCGTTGTCACGCGTGCCGACCGACTCGACCGGCGCTTCGCTGAGGTCGAACCTCGCGTCGCCCACGGAGTAGTTGCCGAACAGGTCGAAATGCTGCTGCGCGGGCTCGACGAGCGAGCCCTCCCCCTCCTCGTCGACAGGCGGCGGATGCCACGGCTCGAGCGTGCCGCTCGCGATCAAGAGCGGCGCGTCGTGCTGGATCTCCATCCACGCCGTGACCTGCTGGCCGAGGCGGTCGTTGAGGATCAGCAAGGCCTCGGCGAGTGTCATGGGCCGAAGAACCTAACTCGCCGGAGCGTTCGATGCACGCTCGGCGCCGATCTCACCGCGGGCGCCGCGCGCGGTGAGGCGGTGGTGGTGCGGCCCACCCCGCGCAGCCGGACCACCTCAGAACGGCAGCCCGGGCGCGATCTCGCGCAGCATCGGCGCCTCGCGGTCGCGCTGGGAGACGAGTAGCGCCATGTCGCGCGGCCAATCGATCCCGACGTCGGGATCGTCGTAGCAAAAGCCACGCTCGACCCCGGGCTCGTAGTACGTCGAGCACTTGTAGGTCACGTCGGCGACGTCCGACAGGACGCAGAAGCCGTGCGCGAAGCCGAGCGGGATGTAGAGCTGGTGCGCGTGCTCGTCGTCGAGCTCGAAGCTCTCCCATTCGCCGAACGTGGGCGACTCGCGGCGGACGTCGACGACCACGTCGAGGATCAGGCCGCGTGCGCAGCGCACGAGCTTCGCCTGGCCCTCGCCGATCGAGAGGTGCATGCCGCGCAGCACCCCGCGGACCGAGCGCGAGTGGTTGTCCTGCACAAACGTGTCCGTGATCCCATGCTCCGCCCAGACGTTCGCCCGGTAGCTCTCCAAGAAGAAGCCGCGGGCATCGCCGTGGGTGGCCGGCTCGAGCAGGATCGGTCCCTCCAGCCTGATGTCGATCACCCGCATCGCGCGGAATCTAGTGCAGCGGCCTGATCGCGCGCGCCCACGGCTCATGCGCCCCGAGCAATGTGTCGCACGCCGTTGCGCCCGCGTGCTGAGGTACAGCAGTGCAGTCAGGCCGCGAGCAGAAGCTCGGCGATCGCGTCGGCGACCGGCTGACTGATCTGATCGGCGTAGTACGTGAAACCGGGTGAGGGATTGACCAGCAGTACCACTCAGTCCGGGGTCGACGGTCAGCTCGATCGCCGCGCAGGCCTCGGAGCGCGGATCGACGAGCGTCAGCGGTGCACGACGGCGGACGAGTGCGGTGCCCACCGTGCAGCGAACGGGCTCGACTTGCCGTGCCCGGTCGTCAACCGGGCGAGTACACGCCACACGGCGCCCCCTGCTCGGCCCCTTCAGCTCCCGCCACGTCCATCCGATGCCACCCGGGCATCGCGCCGTCAGCGGCGGCCGCAGCGACCTGCTGGTGCTGATCACCGCGACGCTCACGGCCGCCGCCCTGGGCCTCGTCGTCCTGCAATCCGGTAGCGCGCGTCCCGCAACGACCCGCTGAGGCCACGCCGCGGGGTCGCATGGGTCATGATGCTCGAACGCGCTCTGGCTCACGCCCGGTGGCGCCTTCGCCGAGTCGTCTTCACCGCAGCCGCCGACGATGAACCCCGCAGGACGACCAGGACCGCGACCGACGATGGCGACCGGGCTCTCACGGCGTCGCCCGCACGGTCCAGGAACGACCGCCGCCGGTCGAGCGCTTGACCGTGCCGTCGCCCAGTGTCGCATAGAGGTCACCGCCCGAGGCGATGAACGCCGCCGGTTGTCCTTTGATGTTGCCCAGCGTCTGCCATGTGCGTCCGCCATAGCGGCTGACCTGCACCTGACCCTGTGCGTCAACCAGGTACAGCCGTTTGGCAGCCGGGCCACGCGAGCAAGCCGGCGAGCTTCTCGTCGACGGTCCGCCAGGCCTTGCCGGCGTTGGTCGACACGAACAGCCCGCGTTCAGTTGAGACGACCACGTGGTCGCGGTCGGTGGGGTCGATGGCCAAGCCGAAGACGCCCGCGGGCGGCGTGCGCTGCTGCCACGAGCGGCCGCTGTCGGAGGAGACCATCAGGCGTCCCTGGGTGCCGTCGAAGCCGTAAACGCGCGTGCCCGACGACTCCAGGACATGGAAATCCGCCTCGCCGAGCAGCGAGATGTTCTTCCAGGTCTTGCCGCGGTTGCGCGACTCGATGAGGCCAATGTTCGGCGGCGTGTTCTGCTGCGACGGGTCGGGGTGCCCGGAGCCGATGAAGCGGTCGTTGTCCACGACCGAGAAGCCCATGATGTCCTGCTGGGATTGCACAAGCCGACGGGGCCGCCTTCTTACCGTCCGTCGCGACCCACAGGCGGGTGTGGGTCGCGATGTACAGCGTGTCGCGTCGCACGCCGAGGCCGTGGATGTGCGGCAGGCCCGCTTCCTGTGCGCTGCGCGCGGTCGCGGCGTCCTGTGCGGGCTCACCTTGCGAGACCGTGGGCTCATCGCTATCGCCGCAGGCGGCCAGGACGAGACGCTGTGGCCGCCACGGCGGCGAGGAGCATTCGGCGCTCGAGCATCGGTTGCCAGATTACTACGGGAAGTAGTAGAATCGCGCCGCCGCGAGCTCGGTCGTCGTTTGTGTTGCAGTTGGCAGGCTTGTACCGACGGCGCTGGTGGGCTGGGGGTGGAGCGTCGTGGGGATCGGTCGCGGGCTGCGCGGCTACAGGCTCTTGAAGAAGTTCAAGCCGTATCGGTCCAGGAACTGCTGGACTTCGATGTTTAGCCGGAACAGCTCGCCGGTCAGCACGAGCACGCCCATCGCGATGAGCACGACGCCGGCGCCAGCTTGGATGGCTGCGTAGTGGTGCTTGAAGAAGCCGAACGCGCGCGTGGCGGCGTTGAAGGCGACGGCTGTGGCGAGGAACGGCAGCGCCAGGCCGGCCGAGTAGCCGGCCAGTAGGAGACCGCCTTGGGCGGTGCCCGAGCTGGTGGAGGCGAGGCCGAGGATGGCGCCAAGGGTGGGTCCGACGCATGGCGTCCACGCGATGGCGAAGGCGGCACCGGCGACGGCGGGACCGCCGCGTCCGGCGCGCTCGATGAGGCCGTCTGGCCGCCACTCGCGGTTCAGCCGCGGCACGAACAGCGAGCCGACGAACAGCACGCCCATGGCGATGATGACCACGCCGGCGACCTTGTTGAGCGTCGGCTGGTTGTCAAATAGGAACGAGCCGGCCACGGTGGCGCTGAGGCCGAGCAGGATGAATATGAGCGAGAACGTGCCGACGAATATGGCGCTGCGGCCGAGCACACGAGGGTCGAAGCGGCGGCCGAGCTGCTGCCGTTGTGTACCGGAGACGGTCGCCAGGTAGCCCGGCACGAGCGGCACGCAGCACGGTGAGAGGAAGGAGAGAAGACCGGCGGCGAACGCCAGGGCGAGGCTCGGTGCGTCAACCATCGAGCGCGTACCGCCTGATGTCCTCGTGGAGTTCGGCCTCGCTCGCGTAGCCGCCGGCGTGCGTGAACACGAGCTTGCCGCTGGCGGCGTGGAACACCGTCGTCGGGAATACACGCCCGCCGCGAAAGACGCCGTACCGGCACGGTCCGCACCACGACGCCCACTGATCGACCACGACCGGATGCCCACGAAGTCCCGTAACTCGTGCCCGGAACGCGTCAGGACCGCCTCCGAGCAGCTCGTTGGCGTCGCGACGCAGCGCGGGCAGCGCGTCGGCGCTCGTCGGCGCCGCCCGGGATTGGATCGTGGACATCTCACCCTGTCCGCCCGCGGCGAGCGCCACCGCGGCGCCGACAGCGGCCGCGGCGAGGAAGCGTCGGGGGGCCAACGGCACCACTACTACGCAGGATAGTCCGCGGTGCGACCGCGAGGGCAGAGGTGGTGTTCGACCCGGGACGCGTCGATGTCGCGTAGCCCGAGGCGGCGGTCACGCGTGCGGGCTACGGACTCGTGGCGCCTGACGGCGAGCCCGAGCGGGCGCAGGAGGCCGAGGCGGTCGAGCTGCGCTCGTGGCTGGAGAGGGTGGCGCTGCCGTGGCCGCTGGCGGCGGCGGTGCTGGTGCTGTCGTTCACGCCGATGGAAGAGTCCTGGGGGCGCTGGCTGATGTTCGCATTGACGGTGCAGTTCGTGGCGGGCTGGCCCTTCTTGCATGCAGCGGCGGTGCGGGCGCGCTCGCGTTCGGCGAGCATGGACACGCTGATCGCTGTCGGCACGCTCGCGGCGTTCGCTTACTCGACCGTCGCGCTGGCGGCTGGTGGCGATCTGTATCCCCGGGTTCCGCAGTTAGCAGGCACACGAGCGTGATTCGGGGCTGAGAACCCCAGTGTTTCCGGGCTTTTCGGGTCCGCGGCGGCCGTGGGCGGTCCGAAAACGTGGGCACACGCCTACGCCTTGTTGGCTAGTAATATTGGTGTCTGTGTGGTAGGGATGTGGGCATGTACTTGCGCATGACGCAGCGGCGGCGCAAGGACGGCTCGGCGGCGCGCTACGTGCAGCTGGCGCACAACCGGCGTGTCAACGGCGTCACGCAGGCCGAGGTGCTGGTCAACCTCGGCCGCGAGGAGGAGCTCGATCTTGAAGGCCTGCGGCGCCTTGCGGCATCGATCGCGCGCTACTGCGACGGTGATGGCCCCGGTGAGGCGCTCGGCGAGCCAGGCGAGTTCGACGTCGTGGCGTCACGGCCGTTGGGCGGGGCATGGCTGCTTGACGGTCTGTGGCGCACGCTGGGCGTCGATCGCGCGCTCGCGGGCGTGCTGGGCAAGCGGCGCTTCAGCACGGACGTCGAGCGGGTGCTGTTCGCCATGGTCGCCAACCGCGCGCTCGCGCCGGCATCCAAGCTCGCCGCGGCCGAGTGGGCGACCGAGGATGTCCACATCCCCGGCCTGGCTGGGATGGATGAGGACCAGTGCTACCGCGCGATGGATCTGCTCGTCGAGGCCGACACCGAAGGCAAGCTGCAAGAAGCGGTGTTCTTCGCCTGCGCAGACCTCTTGAATCTCGAGGTCGACCTGCTGTTCTTCGACACCACCAGCACGTACTTCGAACGTGACCAACCCGACCCGGCCGGCGAGCACGGCGAGCCGGCGTTCAGGGCCTACGGGCATTCGAAGGATCACCGTCACGACCTGCCGCAGGTCGTGATCGGCTTGGCCGTCACGAGGGAGGGCATCCCGGTCAGGGTGTGGGTGTGGCCCGGCAACACCAACGACATGTCGGTCCTGCAGGAAGTCAAGGACGACCTGCGGGGCTGGCGCCTCGGGCGGGTCGTGACGGTCGTCGACCGCGGCTTCAGCTCCGATGAGAACCTGCGCTATCTCACTCGCGCGGGCGGGCACTGGATCGCCGGCGAACGGATGCGCGACGGCTCACCCGACGCCCACGCCGCGCTCTCGCGCCAAGGCCGCTACCAGACCGTTCGCGACAACCTCAGAGTCAAGGAAGTCCGCGTCGGCGAGGGCGACACCTCCAAGCGCTTCATCGTCTGCCACAACCCCGGCGAAGCCGACTGCAACAAGACCCACCGCGACGACACGATCGCGCGGCTGCAGGCCGAGCTCGCCCGGATCGCCACGGCCCGCGCGAAGGCGACCAACGCGAAGGCCTCAGCCGCCCATCACCGCGCCGAGTGCGCGCTACGCGACCACCCGACGCTCGGGCGCTACGTGCGTCAGACCAAGACCGGCAGGCTGCTGATCGACCGCGCACGGATCAAAGCCGAGCAGCGCCTGGACGGCAAGTACCTGCTCTCCACCTCAGACCCCGACCTCTCGGCCGAGGACGTCGCGCTGGGCTACAAGAACCTGCTCGAAGCCGAACGCGGCTTCCGCGACCTGAAGAGCACGATCGAACTGCGCCCCGTCTTTCACCGCCTCGAGCACCGCATCCGCGCGCACATCCTGCTCTCCTGGCTCGCCCTGCTGCTGATCCGCATCGCCGAACGCCAGACCAACCAGACCTGGCGACGCATCGCCCTGGAACTGCAACGCCTGCACCTCGTCACGCTCACCGGCCCGACCGGCACCCTGCAGCAGACAACCCGCCTCACCGACACGCAGCGCGAGATCCTGACCGCCGCCGGCATCCCAGCGCCGCCGCGGATCACCGCGCTACAGCCCGCCTGAAGCACCACTCAGCAGCCTGCCGCGACAGTTCCCGGCCCTGCCGCGAGCGTGGGCACACACGCACAAGCTGCACAAAGTCGCAAAACGCCAGCAACCACGGGCGATGACGGCCCATCCGTGTGACCACCAACTGCGGAACTCGGGTAGCAGCACCACCACGCTCCCGGACTGCGGATCTGACCGCAGGCAGAAGCCGAGGAAGTGGCGATCCTCCGGTCGGGCGACGGCCGACTTGTGCGAGTTGATCCTCAGGCGCAAGCGCCGTCCGACGAACCCCTCCAAGCTGGCCATCACCCGCTGCCCGGCCCGTTCGCTTCGCACGTAGACGTTGACGTCGTCGGCGTAACGCACGAACCGGTGACCACGCCGGGCGAGCTCTCGATCAAGCTCGTCCAGCACGATGTGGTTTGCGTCTGAGTTCGCGCCACACATCGGCGATTTGATCAGTCCGCATCTGGCAGCCTTTCGGGCCTGTCCAGAAGGAGTCGATCACGACACCATCCGGCAACACCACGCGGGCGGTCAGCAGCCTTGAGATCAACACGAGCAAGCGGCGGTCCCTGGCTCGGTAGGCGAGTCGGGCCATCAGCCGCTGGTGGTTGACCCGATCAAAGAACTTCTCCAGATCGATGTCGACCACCCACTCGTAGCCGTCTTTGAGGTGCTGAGCCGCCTCGGCGATCGCCGTGTGGCAGCTGCGGCCAGGTCGGAACCCGTGACTGGACGGGTGAAACGTCGGTTCGAACAGCGGCTCGAGCACCTGCCGGACGGCCTCCATCACCACCCGATCTGCCACGTTGGGGATCCCCAGCCCACGCTGACCGCCGCCCGCCTTGGGAATGAGCGCCCGACGAATCTCGCGGGACGCCATCGTTCCCGCATCAGGTCGGCGCTGAGCTTCGGCACGATGTGCGGCCACTGCGCGCTCAGCGCGTCGACCGTCATCGCGTCCGGGCCGGGTGCCCCCTTGTTCGCGACCACCTTCACAAGCGCCGAGCCGAGTCGCTCGACGACCTCTTCCATCGTCGCGGGCTCACACGTCCGCTCAATGACAATCGCCTTCGGCACTCCGCCGGCCGCACGTCCCCCGGACCGGTCCGGGGATCGGCGAACGGAGCCCCCACTTGGGGCTTCTGCTGTTGCGATCGGCAATCGCTGTTCATAACCATTGAAAAATGTCGGGTTATGAACATCGAAATGTGTAGGTCGCAACGTGCGGGGTCGGCCTCCTCGGCCTGCAGGTAGCTGCTTCAGGCTCGCGGTCGTCAAGCGAGCCGAGGGAG
>JALZJA010000222.1 GCA_030860005.1 Actinomycetota bacterium | reverse complement strand
CCCGTCGCGCAAGAGTCCCAGCAAGGCTTCCTCCAGACGCTCAACCCCGCGGAGCGAGAGACCCTGATCTCCCTACTGCGACGGGTTCTGGACGCGAACGATGCCGCTCGCGGTGCCACAACCAACGGGCCGCCGGCTCCACCGCTCTCCGAAGACACGCGCGCGCCAGCGTTGTAGGGATTCGCGCAGAACGGAGACCCCCCGCGCAACGTCGCGCCGATTCGCCGAGCGGCGCCCCGGCTCGCGACTGCCGATGCGTCAGGCTGCCTGGCACGATCCCACCCCAGCACAGCCGCGCTGCGTCAGGCGGCTACCGCGATCCGCTCCGCGGCGCGAAAAGTGCGTCGGTACGCGCTGGGCGAGACGCCGAGCGCCGCTCGGAAGTGCTGGCGCAGCGCCGTGGCGGTGCCGAATCCCACCTCGTAGGCGATGCTCTCAACCGGCAGGTCGCTCGTCTCGAGCAGGCTGCGCGCGCCGTCGACACGCTGCTGGGTGATCCACCGGTTGGCGCTCATCCCGACCTCGGCGCGGAACCGACGAGTGAACGTGCGGACGCTCATCCGTCCGTGGCGCGCGAGGTCGGTCAGGGTGAGCGGCTCGCGCAGACGCGCTAGCGCCCACTCACGCGTCGGCGCGGTAGTCGCGCCGACGACCTCGGGCACGGGGCGCTCGATGAACTGCGCCTGCCCGCCCTCCCGCCACGGCGGCACCACGCACAAGCGCGCCGCGCCGTTGGCGACCTCGCTGCCATGGTCGCTTCGGATGACGTGCAGACAGAGGTCGATGCCGGCCGCCGCGCCGGCCGAAGTAAGCACGCGCCCGTCGTCGACGAACAGCACACTCGGGTCGACCCGTATACGCGGGAACAGGCGCTGGAAGTGCTCCGCCCGGCGCCAGTGGGTGGTTGCGGGGCGCCCGTCGAGCAGTCCGGCGGCGGCCAGCACATAGGAGCCCGTGCAGATCGAGACGATGCGGCTCGTCTCGGAAATCCCGGCGAGCGCTGCAGCGAGCGCTTTGTCCGGCACACCCTCCTCGTAGACCTGGCCGCGCGGCTGTTGAGTGGCGATCACCACGGTGTCGGCAGCGATCAGCGCACCGGCATCATGGTCGACAACGATCGCGTAGTCGCCGGATGTGCGTACCGCGCCGCCGGTGAGCGAGCAGGTCGTCACCTCGTACAGCGGAGCGCCCGACGCGTCGCGTGCGGCGCCGAAGAGGCGGGCGGGGATCCCGAGGTCGAACGGGATCACCCCGTCGAGCGCGAGGACGGTGATGCGGTGCATTGGCCTGATTCTTGCGCACATTGACCTATGGGCCACTTGCGGGTGATCCGGCGGCCGCGCAGACTCGCCGGAACCCAAGCCTAGGAGCACGAGATGTCCCCCTTGAGTCTCGGCTTCTTCGAAGGCAAGAGCCCTACAACCTCACCCAAAGGAGCATTCCCATGAGCGCTACCGGTACGGTCGCCGGCGTCGAGGTCGACGCCCTCTTCAAGTCAATCGACCGCTTCGACGCAGAAGCGTTCGGCGAGTTATTCGCGCCCGACGCGACCTATGTGTTCTCCAACTACCCGGCCGTCGAGGGTCGCGACGAAATCGTGGGTGCGGCCGTCGCATTCTGGGACACGGTCGCCAGCCTTAATCACCATGTGTTGGACATCCTCCCGTTCCACGGCGGCTTCGTTAGCCAGCTCGAGATCACCTTCGGGCTCAAGGACGGTCGCAACGTGACACTGCCGGTCGCGATCATCACCCGGACCGCCGACGGTCTGATCACCGACCACCGCCTCTACGTCAACGAAAGCCCACTGGCAAGCGAGGGGTAGCTCCACCGCACAGCGGGCCGACTCCCGAAACCAACTCCAAGGAACTCTCGATGCCCAGCCGCGAAGTCGCAACCGTCCAGGCCACCATGCGCGCTATCGCCGCCCCAAATTGGGGCGCCCCGGAGGTGCTCGAGCCCGTGACGGTCCCGCGACCGGATCCCGGCCCGACGGAGATCCTCGTGGCGGTCCACGCCGCCGGCGTCAACCCGACGGACTGGAAGTCGCGCGCCTCGGGCGGATTCGGACGGTGGGGCGACCCGCCGATCCTCGGCTACGACGTCTCAGGCGTGGTCGAGGCCGTTGGGCGCGGTGCCAGCCTGTTCG
>JALZJA010000196.1 GCA_030860005.1 Actinomycetota bacterium | reverse complement strand
ACCACGCTCGTCGCCAAAGCGATGAGCGCCGCGAGCGCGAGCACGATGAGCACGACGCTCTCGTAGCGCTCGCCGGCGAGCCGTGCGAAGAGGCGGCGGCCGACGAGCTGTCCGGCGAGGCCGGCGGCCAGGAGCGCCGCGACCGCAGCGGGCACGGCGAACGTGCCGGTGATCGCCAGCGCGGGCGCGCTGAGAACGGCGAGGGCGACGAAGACCGCGGCGAGCGTGTCGCGCATCTGCTCCGACGACGCGCCGCGGGCGAGCAGGTGCAGGACGATCGGCGGGCCGTTGAGCGCGGTCGAGGTGCTCAGGGCGCCGCTGCACACGCCGGCGAGCGGGGCGCTCCACCTTCGGGAGCGGACCGGCGCGCCAGCCGATCGCGCACCCCGTGCCCGCAGCCGCAGCGCAAGCCCGCCGAGCACCCCGATGGCCACGAAGGCGGAAAGCAGGCGCTCGGGCAGCTCGCGCAGCGCGAGCGCGCCGAGCGCGAGACCGGGCAGCGACCAGGCGACGAGTACCACCGCCTCGCCCCGCAGCACACGCGGCACGCGCCCTTCGGTCACCAGCGTCAGCAGGCTGATCTCGGCGCCGAGCAGGACGCCGGCGGTCACGGCCTCGTGCGGGCCGAACGCCGCGAACATGATCGGCGCCGCGATGAGCGCAAAGCCGAAGCCGGTCGCCGACTGCAGGCTCGCGCCGAGGAAGACCGCCGCCGCGGCGAGCGCCGTCAACGAACGAGCAGCGAGCGGCCCGTCATCTGCGGCGGCTGCTCGATGCCGAGCAGGTGCAGCGCGGTGGGTGACACGTCGGCGAGGATGCCGCCCTCGGGGTCGACCTGCGCGCCCTCGACGGTGACGATGAACGGCACCGGATTGAGCGAGTGGGCCGTGTTCGGGGCACCGTCGGGCTCGAGCATCTGGTCGGCGTTGCCGTGGTCGGCGGTGACGATGCAGGCGCCGCCGGAGTCGTGGACCGTCTCGACGATCCGCCGCAAGCAGGCATCGACCGTCTCTACAGCTTGGACCGCCGCGGGGATGTCTCCGGTGTGCCCGACCATGTCGGCGTTGGCGAAGTTGATGATCGCGAAGCGGTAGTCGTCATCGTGCCAGGCATCGACGAACGCGTCGGTCGCCTCGGCCGCGCTCATCTGCGGCTTGTCGTCGTAGGTCGAAACCTCGCGCGGCGACGGCACGAACCCGCGGTGCTCACCCGGCTCGGGGTCCTCCTCGCCGCCACCGAAGAAGTACGTGACGTGCGGGTACTTCTCCGTTTCGGCGACATGCAGCTGGAGCCCGCCCGCCGCCGAGATCACGCGCGGCAGCGTCACCGGCGGTCTGCTGGAGACGAACGCGACCGGGAAGCTCCAGTCCTCGTCGTACGAGGTCAGGGTGGTGTAGCGAGTGACAGGCGCCTCGTCCCCACGCTCGATCGTGGCGAGCTGCGGATCGGTGAGCGCGGAGGTGATCTCGCGCATGCGGTCCGGGCGGAAGTTGAACGCGATGACCGAGTCGCCGGGGCGGATCACGCCCTCGGCGCCCACGAGCGTCGGGAGGATGAACTCGTCGGTCTCGTCGCGCGCGTAGGCCGCGCGGACGGCCTCGACCGCGGTATCGGCCTCGTGGGAGGCAAGCCCCCGGAGGAGCAGGTCGTAGGCGTACTGGACGCGGTCCCAGCGGGTGTCGCGATCCATCGCGTAGTAGCGCCCGACGACGCTTGCGACGCGGGCGCGGGTCTGGCCCGACCGGCTTTCCTCGTCACACCAGCGCTCGACGGTCTCCAGGAACTCCGCAGCCGCCGTCGGCAGCGTGTCACGCCCATCGGTGAAGGCGTGGATGACGAGATCCTCGACACCCGCGTTCGCCGCCATGCGGATGAGCGCGTGCAGGTGATCGATGCTCGAATGCACGCCGCCGTCGGAGACGAGCCCGATGAGATGCACGCGCGGTGCGTCACGCATGGCGGCCGAGAGCACCTCGTTGCCGCCGAAGTCCGGCTGCTCGGCGGCCTCGTTGATGAGCGTGAGCTCCTGCTTGATGATCGAACCCGCGCCGAGATTGAGATGGCCGACCTCGGAGTTGCCCATCTGGCCCGCGGGCAGGCCGACGGCCTCGCCCCACGCGGTCAGCGTGGTGTGCGGGTAGCGCGCCCACAGCGAGTCGAAGACCGGCGTGTCGGCGAGCGCGATCGCGTTGCCGGGTCCTTCGTCGGCAAGACCCCAGCCATCGAGTACGACGATGCAGACCGAGGAGGGCTCGGCCATCTACGCGGCCGCGGGCACTGCGGCGTCGACGATCTGCGCGAAGGAGTCGGCGTCCAGCGAGCCTCCGCCGACGAGCGCCCCATCGATATCGGGCAGCGCGAGCAGCTCGGCGGCGTTCTCCGGGTTCACCGAGCCGCCGTACAGCAGACGGGTCGCTGGCGCGGCCTCCGGCGCGCGGTCGCCGATGAGCGCGCGGATGAACGCGATCGCCTCCTGCGCCTGCTCGGGCATCGCGACCTTGCCGCTGCCGATCGCCCAGATCGGCTCGTACGCGACGGTGACCTCCGCGATCTGCTCGTGCGACAAGCGCTCGAGCGCCTCCTGGACCTGGTGGCGCAGCTTGCGCTCCGTGTCGCCGCGATCGCGCTCCTCCTCCGTCTCGCCGACGCACAGGATCGGCTTCAGCCCGGCATCGAGCGCGGCGGGCAGCTTCAGCGAAAGCACGCGGTCGCTCTCGTCGAAGTACTGGCGGCGCTCGGAGTGGCCGAGCACGACGCCGTGGACATCGCGCTCGGTGAGCATCGGCGCCGAGACCTCTCCGGTGAACGCGCCCTCGGGCTCTTCGTGCATGTTCTGGGCGAAGACCTCGACGCGGGAGCCGCGGGTCGAGTCGACCATCGCCTGCAGCGCGGTGAACGGGACGCAGATCGCGATGTCCACGCCGTCGATGGAGGAGACGCGCGGCAGCAGCGTCGCGATGTACTCCTCCGCCTCGGCGACGGTCTTTTGCATCTTCCAGTTGCCGGCGATGAACGGGGTCCGGCTCATGCGGGCAACCAGCTCAGGAGTCGCTGAGGGCCTTCAACCCCGGTAGCTCGGTGCCCTCGATGAGCATCAGTGACGCTCCGCCGCCGGTCGACAGGTGCGTGACGCTGTGGGCGAGGCCGAACTCGCGCATCGCGGCGCCCGAGTCGCCGCCGCCGACGACCGTCGTCTCCTCCGACGCCGCCAACGCCTGAGCGATCGCCAGCGAGCCCGCGGCGAACAACTTGTACTCGTACGCGCCGATCGGGCCGTTCCAGAAGATCGTCTTCGCCTCGCGGATCTCGCTGACGTACCTCGTGCGCGTGCGCGGTCCGATGTCAAGCTGCATCCAGCCGTCCGGCACATCGACGCCGTTGAGGATTTTCAGTTCCGTCTCATCGGAGAACTCCTGGGCCAGGACGAGGTCCTCGGGCAGGACCAGCTTGCCGTCCGGGTAGTTGTCGCGCTCGAGCGCCTTGCGGGCGTGCTCGATGCCTTCCTCCTCGCAGAGCGAGTCACCCGTGCCGTGGCCCAGCGCCCTGAGGAACGGCGTCGTCATCGCGCCGCCGATGAGGATCTTGTCGGCGATGTCCACGAACGTGTCGATCACGCCGATCTTGTCGGTCACCTTGGCACCGCCCATGATCGCGAGGAACGGGCGATCGGGCTTGCTCATGACCAGCCGGATCATGTCGACCTCGCTTTGGAACAGCAGCCCGGCGGCGGAGTTCTCGACGAGCGACACGACGCCCGCCGTCGAGGCGTGCTCGCGGTGCGATGTGCCGAACGCGTCGTTGACGTAGTAGTCCGCCAGGCTCGCGAGCCGCTTGGCGAGCTCGGGATCGTTCTTCGTCTCACCCGGCTCGAAGCGGATGTTCTCCAGCATCACGACATCGGAGTCGGGCACCTCGTCGAGGCTTGGCGCGAGCACCACCTCGGTGTGCAGGAGCTCCGAGACGCGGTCGGCGACCGGCGCGAGCGAGAACTCGGGCTCGTGGTTCTTCGGGCGACCGAAGTGCGAGATGAGCACGAGCTTCGCCCCGCGATCGCGCAGCTCTTCGAGCGTGGGAAGCGCCCTGCGCATGCGCGCGTCGTCGCGAACCTGGCCGTCCTGAAGCGGGACGTTGAAGTCCACGCGCACGAGGACGCGCTTGCCGTCGATGTCTCCCAGGGAGTCGAGCGTGCGCACTTAGAGCACCTGCTGGAGGACGTCGACGCAGCGGTTGGAGTAGCCCCACTCGTTGTCATACCAGGAGACGACCTTGACGAGCGTCCCCTGCATGACGGTCGTGAGCTGGCCGTCGACGATCGAGGAGTGCGGGTTGCCGACGATGTCCGACGAGACGATCGGATCCTCGGTGTACTGGAGGATGCCCTGCAGCTCGGCGCCGGCGGCCTCGGCGAACGCGCCGTTGACCTCGTCGACGTCCGTCTCGCGCTCGGCGACGAAGGTCAGGTCGACGACAGAGCCGGTCGGGACGGGCGCGCGAATGGCGAAGCCGTGCAGCCGGCCGTTGAGCTCGGGCAGCACGAGGCCCACGGCCTTCGCGGCGCCGGTCGACGTCGGCACGAGGTTGATCGCGGCGGCGCGGGCGCGCCGGAGGTCCTTGTGCGGGCCGTCCTGGAGGTTCTGGTCGGCCGTGTAGGCGTGGAGCGTCGTCATGAGGCCGTGCTTGATGCCGACGGCCTCGTGAACCGTCTTCGCGAACGGGGCGAGGCAGTTCGTCGTGCACGACGCGTTTGAGATGACGTCGTGCTTGTCCTTGTCGTAGTCGTCGAAGTTCACGCCCAGCACGACGGTGATGTCCTCTTCCGATCCGGGCGCGGTGATGATGACCTTCTTCGCCCCGGCCTCGAGATGCTGGGCGGCCTCGTCGCGCTTCGTGAACAGCCCCGTCGCTTCGAGCACGACGTCGACCTCGAGGTCGGCCCACGGCAGCGCCGCCGGATCGCGCTCCTCGAGGACCATGATCTCCTTGCCGTCGACCGTCAGGCCCTTGTCGTAGAGGTCCACCGTGCCGGGATACGGGCCGAGGATGGAGTCGTAGCGGAGCAGGTGAGCGAGCATCTCGTTGTCGGTCAGGTCGTTGACGGCGACCCAATCGATGTCGGCGCCCGCGGCTTGGGCGGCGCGGAACACGTTGCGGCCGATGCGGCCGAAGCCATTGATTCCAACGCGTACTGGCATGCTTGATAGGTCCTTTTTAGGGTTCGCTGCTGGGTTGGGGCCGACGGCATCTCTCCGCCCCGTCGCCGGGGTCGGCAATCTATCGGTCTTTGACCGGAGTACCCGTTGTGGCGCCCTACCCTCGCCCGGCGATGGCCACGCGTTTGGTCTGTTTGCGCGACGCCCGCGACGGCTACATCACCATCATGGCCCCCGAGCGCGTCGTCGTGACCGTTCGCCCGCGCACGGTCCTCATGGTCATAGGCATCGTGCTCACGGTCGCCGCGGGGATATGGCTCATCCTCGTCGCCGAGGGCGTGCTCATCTGGATGCTCGTCTCGCTGTTCCTCGCGATGGCGCTCAATCCGGCGGTCGATTGGCTGCAGCGCCACGGGCTTCGCAGGCGTGGGGCCGCGACGGCCGCCGTCTACCTCGGCGTCACCGCC
>JALZJA010000179.1 GCA_030860005.1 Actinomycetota bacterium | reverse complement strand
GTCCAGCGACGGCGCCTCGACATGCGTCGCGCGGATGATGACCTCGCCTGCGCCTGGTTGCGGCGGACGGACCGCAGGCGGCTCCTCGAGCTCGTCGGGCTCGTCGTCAACGGGCGGCGGGCGCCTGCTCGGCACGGCGCGACCGATCGCGCGTGTCGTGTCGGCGAGGCCGGTCCCGGTCGCGCGCAGCACGCCCGCGACCGTTGCGCCGGTCAGCAGCAGGACGGCCGCGACGAACAAGAACAGCGCGAGGATGTGCGCGCCGATCGCGGAGAACGCGGTCGTCGTGGCATAGAGCAGGGCGTCGCCGGCGATCCCGCCGCGGGCTTCGAAGAAGGGCTCGTCCCAGTAGCCGTCGCGCACGCCCTCCGGCCCGAGGCCGAACGTGCCCGCCGCGAGCGCCAGCGTGACCGCCATGAACAGGCACAGCCCTCCGGCGCGAAACGGCCGCATCGCCGGCAGCACCGGGCGCAGCACGAGCAGCGCCCCGGCGGCGATGACCATGACCGGCACGGCGTACTTGAAATCGCCGACGAGGTATGCGATGCCCTCGGCGGCCGCCTGCCCGGCGGCGCCGCCGTCCCATCCGAGGTGCAGCGGGAAGATGAGAAAGACGCCCAGCGCGACGAGACCGAGGCCGAGGAGATCGAGCTGGCGCTGCTCGAGCAGCGCCATGTGCAGCCCGCGCGCGCGCGACCGCCGCGCGCGGGCGCGGGGCTGTGTGCCGCGGGAGGCGGGCTTTTTCGTTGCGGGCTTGCGAGCGGCTGCCATGGTGAGCCACCGCCGACATTCGACGGCGACCGGGCCTGCTCCTCCCTCGCGGCCGATACAGGCGGGTCCTTAACCACCGTTGAGCCGGCTCCATACCCTGACTTCATGGTTGACCGCTCGCCGCGCGTGCTCGTCGTCGAGGATGACGAGGAGATAGCCCAGGTTCTGCTGCGCTCGCTGCGGATGGAGGGCTACGAGGCGCGCGCCAGCCATGACGGCGAGGCGGCGCTCGTCGACGCACGCGAGTTCTCCCCTGATCTCGTCATCCTCGACCTCGGCCTGCCCAAGCTCGACGGCATCGACGTGGCGCGCACGCTGCGCAAGGACGGTGACGTCCCGATCCTCATGCTGACCGCGCGCGACACCGTCGACGCGCGCGTCGAGGGTCTCGACGCCGGCGCCGACGACTACCTCGTCAAACCGTTCGAGCGCCAGGAGCTGCTCGCCCGGCTGCGCGCGCTCCTGCGCCGCCGGCCGCCGCGCGGGAGCGCGTCGCTCGTCGTCGGAGACCTGCAGCTCAACCCCGACACGCACGAGGTGCGGCGCAGCGAGCGCGACGTCGAGCTGACGCAGCGCGAGTTCGAGCTGCTGGAGTACCTCATGCGCAACGAGCGCATCGTCGTACCCCGCCAGCGGCTCCTCGAGGAGGTATGGGGCTACGATCCGTTCGCTACGACGAACACCATCGAGGTCTTCGTATCGAATCTGAGAAGGAAGCTGGAAGCCGGCGATGAGCCGCGTCTCCTCCATACGATCCGCGGCGCAGGGTACGTTCTCCGCGCATAGGCAGCTGCCGATCCGCTGGCGGCTTGCCGGTGGATCGGCGCTCCTGACGCTCGTCATCCTGTGCGGCTTCGCCGGCGCCGTCGGAGCGCTGACGACCGAGCGCATACACGAGGACTTCGACGCCGAGGTCTCCAGGGCGGCCGAGAGGCTCAGGGACCAGGTGACGTTCAGCCGAGTGTCGCTCATGTCCGACGGCTCGCGCAGGCTCGTCGACCTCAACCCCCCGCTCGACAGTTACGCGGAGTCCAACGGCGCGATCATTCGCGTCATCGACGACGCCGACAGGGATTGGGCAACGACCCAACGCAACGCGGACCTCGGCCCCCATGACCCAGGCGCACAGGAGTACAACGGCTACCGCGTCGAGACCCGCGCGCTGCGCTACGGCCCCGGAGAGTTCCCCGAGGTCGGCGACCAGCAGTTCTGGATCCAGTACGCGCGCCCGCTGTCCGAAGTCGAGTCGACGATCGGGGTCGTGCGGCTGTTTCTGCTCGGCGGCGTGCTCGGCGGCGCCGGCCTCGCGCTGCTCGCCGGGCTCATGATCGCCCGCCGCGCGATGGCGCCGATCTCCGCGCTGACCGAGACCGCGCGCAATATCGAACGCACGCGCGACCCGGCACTCGCCATCCCCCAGCCCGAGGCCGACGACGAGGTCGCCGAGCTGGCCCGCACGCTGGAGGACATGCTCCAGGCGCTCAACACCTCACGAACGGAGACTGAGACCGCCCTCGCGCACCAGCGCGAGTTCGTCGCCGACGCATCCCACGAGCTGCGCACCCCGCTGACGAGCGTGCTCGCAAACCTCGAGCTGCTGGCCGACAGCCTCGACGGCGAGCAGCGCGAAGCCGCAAGCTCCGCGCTGCGCTCGTCGCGGCGCATGCGCCGGCTCGTCGCCGACCTGCTGCTGCTCGCGCGCGCCGACGCCAAGCGCAAGGCGCCGCACTCGCCCACCGACGTCGGCAAGGTCCTCGTCGAGGCAGCCGGCGAGCTCAGCCCGATCGCCGAGGGCCACGAGCTGTCGATCGAGGCGAGCCGCGCCATCGTCGACGGCGCGCGCGACGAGCTGCACCAGCTCGTGCTGAACCTCATGGAGAACGCGATCCGCCACACCCCGGAGGGCACCCACATCCGCGCGTCGGTCGAGCGCGTCGAGGGGGTCGTGCGCCTGACCGTGCAAGACGACGGCCCCGGCATCCCGGAGGACATGCGCGAGCGGATCTTCGAGCGCTTCTTCCGCGGCGCCGGCGATCACGGCGGCTCCTCCGGCCTCGGGCTGTCGATCGTGCACGCCGTGGCCGAGTCGCATGGTGGCAGGGTCACGCTGCACTCGCCCTCGAAGAACGGCAGGCGGCGTCGGCGGGGCACGCGCTTTGAGGTGACGTTCCCGGCGTCGGCGCGCGCCCAGCCGCAGGCGCAGCGCAAGGTCCCCGCCTCGACGGGGTGATCGCAAACTCAAGTGGTGGGCGGCACCTCGACGGGCGCCGAGATGCCCAGCTCGTCGAAGTCCACGGTGATGCGCACGGCCCGGCGCGGGAGCGTGCCGTCGGGGTTCGGAGCGTGATCGCACGCCGCGATCCGGCGCACGCGACCCTCCGCATCGGTCCACGCGTCGAGCCAGAACCGGGACGGGCCTGTCACGCCAAAGGCCCCGCTCAGCCGCTCGCGCAGTGACGATCTCGGAGGGTCGATCACCAGGGTATAGCACCGCGCCGGCTTGCCGTCGAACTGCTCGTCGGTCGCGAGGCGCACCACACGTCCCGGGGCGTTGAGCAGTTCCAGGAAGCCGCCCCCGTCTCCAGGGACGTCGAACTCGTCAGGCTCGCCGAGCTCAAGTTCGATCCATTCACCCGAAGGACCTCCAACCCGCAGATAGGTTACATCACGATCAACGACCTGCTCGACCAGCGGCTGCTCGCTGCCTTCGTGCAGTCCGTAGGTTCGGGCACCCGTGTACGCGACGCGCGACCTGCGCTCACGAAAGTCGGCCACGCCTTCGCCGAAGTCGTAATCGGCGAGCTCAGGCGGATTTGCATGCATCGCGTAGCGCACGCTGGCGCTCCCAGCTGCGAGAGTAGCGCGGACCGCTTGGCGCAGCTCGTCGCTCGCGGCGTCGTCAGACTCTTCGGACCTCATGGCATCGGCTCCCGTTGTGCTCGTGCTCAGAAGCACTTACGCACACATTTCACGCCCTTCGGCCCGCAGCGAATCGCGAAGCACGCCGCGATCGAAGCCGGCGTAGGCCGGAAGATGCACGAGCGCGCCTTGGCCCCGCACTCTCCCGCGCATCTGCCAGAGATCGCGACATGTCACCTCCCTCCGTAATCGGACCCCTTGACGGCCACGACAAAACATTGCATCGTGCTCCTTGAACGTTTAGCACAGAACTACGACTCGTCAAGTACATCTGCTCGCAACGCGTGCTGCCTTCGAGTTGCGGCAGCGTCCGCGGGCGCGTTGACAGGCACATGACGTACCACGTGAACCGATCACGCGGAGGCGTCTACTTCCCGCCCTGCGCCCGGTCGCCGACGAAGGTCGGCGCGGGTTCGGGCTACGCGCCCAGCGCGTCGTAGAGCGCGGCGAGTCGCGGCGCGACCGCTGCGGGCGCGGC
>JALZJA010000143.1 GCA_030860005.1 Actinomycetota bacterium | reverse complement strand
CGCGACGTCGAGCACGCGCTCGCCGGGCTGCACCGCCGCCAGGTCGACCGCCGCGGCGAGCGCGGCGCGCTCGAGCGGCAGTTGGCGGTCGTAGGCTCTGGCCAGCCGCTCGATGGGGCAACGGTACGTCACGCGCCTACCATCCGCGCGTGGCCCGCTACGACCTTGTCGTCCTCGGCGGAGGCGCCGCCGGGCTGACCGCAGCGCGCATCTGCGCGAGCCTCGGCGGCCGGGTGGCCCTGGTCGAGGCGGCCGGGCAGCCGGGCGGCGACTGCCTGTTCGGCGGCTGCGTGCCGTCCAAGAGCCTGATCGCCTCGGCCGGGCTCGCGCACGCCATGCGAACGGCCGACAGGCTCGGTCTGGAGGCGAGCGAGCCGCAGATCGACTTCGGCCGGGTGATGGATCGCGTGCAGGAGGTGATCCGCCGCGCGGGCGAGCCGGACACCGCGGAAGCGCTCGTGGCCGACGGCGTGGAGGTCGTGCGCGCCACCGGCCGTTTCACCCGCCCGGGGGCCGTTGCGGCCGGCGGGCGCGAGCTCTCCTATCGCGCCGCGCTGATCGCCACAGGCTCGTTTGCCACCGTTCCGCCGATCCCGGGCCTCGCCGGGGTCAGCCCGCTGACCAACGAGACGATCTGGGAACTCCGTGAGCTGCCCGAGCGGCTCGCCATCCTGGGCGGCGGGCCGGTCGGCGTCGAGCTCGCGCAGGCCTTCGCGCGGCTTGGCAGCCGCGTGACGATCGTCGAAGGCGAGCCCGAGCTGCTTCCGCGCGAGGAGCCCGAGGCCGGCCGGTTCGTCGCCGCCATGCTCGAGGCCGAGGGCATCGAGCTGCACCGTGGCGTTCGGGCCGAGCGCGTCGAGGGCGCCGCCGGCGGCGCGGGCACGCTCACCGCCGGAGCGGCGCGGATCGAGTTCGACCGGCTCCTGGTGGCCGTCGGCCGAACCCCGCGGGTCGAGGGCCTGGGCCTCGAGAACGTGGGCGTCGAGCTCACGGACGCCGGAGCCGTGCGCGTCGACGCCCGGATGCGCACGACCGGCGACCGGACCTGGGCGGCCGGCGATGTGACCGGCCAGCTGTACCTGACCCACGTGGCGGCCTATCACGCGGTTGTGGCGACCGTCAACGCGCTGTTTCGCGCTCGGCGAAGCGTCGACCACTCGACGATCCCCTGGGTGACCTTCACCGATCCCGAGGTGGCGCGGGTCGGCCGGACGCAATCCGAGACGCGAGATGGGCTGGGGGCGGAGCCGCTCGTGTTCCGCTACGACTACGCCAAGTCCGATCGCGCGCTGGCGGTGGCCGAGGCACACGGATTCGTGAAGCTCGTGAGCGACAAGCGCGGGCGCCTGCTCGGCGCCACGATCGTCGCTCCGTCCGCAGGGGAGAGCATCGCCGAGGTGGCACGCTTGACGCGCGAGTGCAAGAAGCTGGCCTCGTTGTCGCAGCAGGTTCATGCCTACCCGACGTTCGCGGAGGGGCCGGCGCGAGCCGCCGACGAGTGGTGGATGCACAAGTACCTCAACCCGCGCGGTCGCCGCTGGTTCAAACCGCTGCTCGCGCTGCTGCGGACGATCGATCGTCCTCGATCGGGCTGCTAGCCCGGGCGGCACGCGGCGATCAGGGCGTAGCCCACTATGTCGTCGGCGATCGCGCGCTTGGTGGCGCGGGCGAGCTCGATCGCCGTATCGAGCTCCGCGCGAAACGGTTCGAGCACCGGCACCCGGATGATGCGCGCTGCCCGCAGCCGCGCCTCGATGCGGTCGACCATCCTCGCCACGGCCTCGCGATGCTGCTCGCGGACCTCGACCTCCAAGCCCGCATCTCGCAGCAGCCGTTCGTAGCCGTCGAGCGAGAGCGCGTCGGCGACGCAGGCGATCCGCCCGGCCACGCTCTGCAGCGGCGCCGGCAGGCCGCCGGCCCTCACCGTGACGTCCGCGATCACGACGCGCCCGCGGGGACGCAGCACGCGCGTCATCTCACCGACGACGCCCCGCTTGTCCTCGAACAGGCACAGCGAGCACTCGCAGAGCACCGCGTCGACGCTGGCGTCGGGTAGGGGGAGGCGGCTGGCATCGCCGGCCGCGAAGCTCACCGAGCCGTTCAGGCCGGCCTCCGCGCCGGCGGCGCAGGCGCGCGCGACCGCCTCGGCGCCGAGCTCGACTC
>JALZJA010000129.1 GCA_030860005.1 Actinomycetota bacterium | reverse complement strand
TCGCCGGCACGATCGGCGCGCTCGTCGCGTCGCGCGAGCCGGTGCTCGTCGTGGCCGCCGACGCGCGGCTGCGCGCGCGCCATCTCGCGCCGATCCTCGGCGGCTTCGAGCTGTGCTCGCACGAAGCGCTCGCGCGCGACCCCGCGCTCGCGGGGTTGGACACGCACGTCGTCATGCTCGACCCGCCCGCGGGACCAATACGTCCGCAGGGAGCGATCACGCATCTGGTGTGGGGCCAGCCTGAGCTACGCTTCGCCGAGCATATTCATGAGCGTGAGTACGCCCTTCGTGCTCAGCTCACCGCGACGTACCGACGCCTGAGGGCAGCGGGCGGCGCGGCGGGCGAGGAGCTCGAGGCGCTGCTTCGCGGCGATCCACAGATGCCACGGCCGGCAGCGCTGGCCGGTCGCCTCCTGAGGGTTCTCGCAGAGCTTTGCCTCGTCAGCCTCGACCCGGAGCGCAGGACCCTGTCCGTCCCGGCCGCCGAGCGCACCGCGCTCGAGCGCTCGGAGGCGTACCGGGCCTATCAGCGGCGATACGAGGACGGACGCAGATTCCTGACCGAGGTGACAGCAAGGGCGGCGTAAGGGCTCCCGCGCGTCAGCGCGTCGGCTCGGCTCGCCGCGCGCCGGTCGACGAGCTCAGCGCCGAACGCCATCCGCAGGTCACGCGCGCCGACCTCACCGAGCTCGAGCGCAGCCTGCTGTCGGATGTCTTCGCGATCGTCGAGGAGCACGCCGGCGCGGCGGCCGTTCCGATCGACCGCAAGCAGGTCGAGCAGGCGTTCGTCTTCGCCTGCGAGCACCACCTCGACCAGCGGCGCAGGTCGGGCGAGGAGTTCATCGTCCATCCCGTCGGCGTGGCGAAGATCTGCGCCGGCATGCGCCTCGACACCGAGACGCTGTGTGCGGCGCTCCTGCATGACACCGTCGAGGACACATCGGCGTCGCTCACCGAGGTGCGCCACGGGTTCGGCGACGAGATCGCCAACCTCGTCGACGGCGTCACGAAGCTGACCGGGATCGTCTTCCAGTCGCGCGACGAGGCACAGGCCGAGAACTACCGCAAGATGATGGTCGCGATGGCCAACGACGTGCGGGTCATCCTCATCAAGCTCGCCGACCGCCTGCACAACATGCGCACGATCGACGCGATGCCCAAGCAGAAGCAGATCGACAAGGCGAAGGAGACGCTGGAGATCTACGCGCCGATCGCGCACCGCCTGGGGATCCACGCGATCAAGTGGGAGCTCGAGGATCTCGCCTTCGCCTCGCTGCACCCGCGCAAGTACCAGGAGATCAAGGGTCTCGTCAACCAGCAGCGCACCGAGCGCGAGCAGTACGTCGAGAAGGCGGGCGCCTACCTCCTGCGCGAGCTCCACGCGCTCGGCATCGAGGCCGACATCTCCGGCCGCGCCAAGCACTTCTACTCGATCTATTCGAAGATGACCAAGAAGGGACGCGAGTTCAACGAGATCTACGACCTCACCGCGATGCGCGTGATCGTCGACTCGGTGAAGGACTGCTATGGCGCCGTCGGCGTCGTGCACTCGCTGTGGAAGCCGCTGCCCGGGCGCTTCAAGGACTTCATCGCGATGCCGAAGTTCAACATGTACCAGTCGCTGCACACGACGGTGATCGGGCCCGAGGGGTTGCCGCTCGAGATCCAAATCCGCACGAAGGACATGCAGGACATGGCGGAGTTCGGGGTCGCCGCGCACTGGATCTACAAGGGCGACGGCAAGAGCGGCGTGGGTGGGCCGAATTCCGACGGCGATGCGAAGCTCAAGTGGCTGCGCTCGATGCTCGACTGGCAGCAGGAGACGTCAGACCCGAAGGAGTTCATGGACGCCCTGAAGGTGGACCTCATCGAGGACGAGGTCTACGTCTTCACGCCGAAGGGCGAGGTGAAGAACCTCGCCGCCGGCGCCACGCCGCTGGACTTCGCCTACGAGGTGCACACGGACGTCGGCCACCGCTGCGTCGGCGCGAAGGTCAACGGCAAGATGGTGCCGCTGCACTACGTCCTGAGGTCGGGCGACATCGTGGAGGTCATGACGGCCAACCGCGAGCGCGGCCCCTCGCGCGACTGGCTCGCCGTCGTGCGCACGACCCGCGCGCGCAACAAGATCAAGCAGTGGTTCAAGGCCGAGTCGCGCACCGATACCGAGCACAGCGGACGCGAGATCCTCCACGAGCAGCTCAAGAAGCAGGGGCTGCCGGTGCAGAAGGTCGTCTCGTCGCCGCTGCTGGCGGACGTCATCCGCGAGATGGGCTTCAAGAAGGCCGATGACTTCTACATCGCGCTGGGCGGGGCGAAGGTGTCGGCGAAGGTCGTCGTCAACAAGGTCATGCAGCGCCTCAAGCAGGGCGAGGCGGCCGAGGGCGAGACGCGCACCGTCGCCCAGGACATGCTGTCCACGCGCCGCCAGCGCCGCCAGCCGACGAGCACGTCGTCGCAGTTCGGCATCAGGGTCGAGGGCGTCGACGACGTCATGCTGCGCCTGGCCAAGTGCTGCCGTCCGGTGCCGGGCGATCCGATCGTCGGCTACATCTCGCTCGGGCGCGGCATCACGATCCACCGCGAGGACTGCCCGAACGCCGTCGCGCTGGCCAAGGACCCCGACCGGTTCGCTCCCGTCACCTGGGAGGGCGAGCACGAGACATCGTTCAAGGTCGAGCTCCAGGTCGACGCGTGGGACCGCCACCGCCTGCTCGAGGACCTCTCGCGGACCTTCGCCGAGGCCGGCATCAACATCGTCGAAGCGCGCTGCGTCGTCCAGCACCCGATGGTCCAGAACTGGTTCGTCGTCGAGGTGGGCGACACCCACGTGCTCAAGGCGACGATCAACCGCCTGCGCAACATCGACTCGGTCTTCGACGCGTACCGCGTCACGCCCGGCGCTGGCTGATCCGCTCCTGGCGGCGTAATCGGTCGCTCGCGTGCCTGCGCACGCCACGCTCCCTGCTTCCTTGCCAGGATCGGATCAGCCACCGCCGGATCGTCCCAGCGCCCGGCTGGGTCACACGTACGAGATGAACTCCAGCAGCGTTCCGTCGGGGTCGTGGAAGTAGACGCTCACGCCGTCCCCGCGTGCGCCGACGCGCTCCACCGGCCCCTCGATGACCTCCACCCCGCAGCGCTCCAGGTGCGCCACCGCGTCGGCGATCGGGCCGTCCCACTCGAAGCACAGGTCGGCGCTGCCCGGCCCGGTGGCGCGCGCCGGCTGCGGATGCGGCCTCGATCCCGGCCCGTGCACGTTGAGCTGCACGTCACCGAACCGGTACGCGCGCCGCCCGAACGGCAGATCCTGCACCGACGCGCCCACGACGTCGGCGTAGAACGCGTCCGACCGCTCCCAGTCAGCGACCTTCAGCACGCAGTGATCGAGTCGCGGCGGGGCGGGCGGGACCGTCACTGAAAGAAGAACGCGCGCTCGCCGCCCGCGGGCACGAGGTCTGAGAGCCACGTCGCATCTGGATCGAAGCGCGCGAAGAACGGCCGCCCGACCCACTCCGGCCGGCGCGCCTGCAGGAAGCGCAGGCAGAACGCGCGCTCGCCGCCGACGTCACAGACACCGTCGACGACGACCTTGCCCGGCGTCGCCGACATCACCGGGCCGCGGACCGTGCGCGCCAGCCCCGGCAATGACCGGTAGGCCTCGCTGAAGATCTCATGCGCGCGCACGAGCGGGACGTCGAAGAGCCATTGCGGCCCCGTATCGCGCTCGACGAACATGTAGTACGGCGTGCAGCCGTGGCGCAGCTGCTCGGTCCACAGCGCGCTCCAGATCTCGGGCGCGTCGTTGATCCCGCGAATCAGGGGCGCCTGGCAGAAGATCCGCGCGCCCGTGCAGAGCACCCGCCGCACGGCGGCCTGCGCCGTCGGCGTCGACAGCTCGCGCGGGTGCGAGTAGTGGATCATGATCGCGAGCTGCCTGCCCGCCGCGACGACGCGCTCGAAGAGCGACAGCAGCGCATCGGCGTCGTCGTCGGACACGAGCCGCTGCGGCCAGTACGCGGGCGCCTTGGTGCCGATGCGGATCGTGCGCACGCTGCGAAGCTCGGGCCCGAGCAGCGCCTCGACGTAGCGCGCCAGCATGCTCGTCTTCATGATCAACGGGTCGCCGCCGGTGATGAGCACGTCGCTGACCTCTGGATGGGCGCGGAGGTAGTGCGTCAACGCCGCGGCGTCGCGCTCGGCGAACTTCAGGTCCGGCTCGCCGACGAACTGCGGCCAGCGGAAGCAGTACGAGCAGTAGGCGTGGCAGGTCTGGCCCGCGCCGGGGAAGAAGAGCACCGTCTGGGCGTACTTGTGCTGCAGCCCGCGCGAGCCGCAGGCCTCCTCGCCGTCGGGCCGGTTGAGCTCGAGCTGCCCGCTCGGATGCGGGTTGAAGTCCATCCGGATCTCGTGCGCGGCGGCGGTGACCTCGGCGCGCGGCGCGCCTGAGCCGATGAGCTCGAGCATGCGCTCGAGGTCAGGAGGGCGCAGCGCGTCTGGCTGGGGGAATGTCAGGCGATAGATCGGATCGTCCGGAACGTCGTCCCAGTCGATGAGCTCATCGAGCACGTAGCGGTTGACGCGGAAGGGCAGCACCGCCGCGACCGCCCTGATCTCGTCGGCCCGCTGCGCATCGATGCCGTAACGCTCGGCGATGTCGTCGAGCTGATCGGCGCCGTATGCGCGGTATTTCGGCGCGCCGGCGAGCGCGCCCGCGCGCAGTGGCGACGATTCGAGGGTGCTCTCCTCAACGCTGCCCATATATGGCCCGCCCCCTTGTCGGCTGATCGCGCTCTCCCCAGCGCACGGCGAGAGTACAGCGCCGCCCACGACGCACCAAATTCAGGCCACGACCAGCAGCGCGGCGGGGCGGATCTCGAAGATGGCCTCCGTGACATCGCCGACGTGGTCGCCGTCGAGATGCAGCGCGATCGGGCGCCCATCGGCCGACTCGCAGCGCAGCTCGCGGACGTCCGCGAACTGGTGGATCTGGCGGTGGCCGATGACGCTTCGGCGCGAGGACAGCAGCCTCAGCATGATCGCCGGGACGTCGTGCGGGCGCGCGCCGCGCAGCGCCACGCCGGCAAGTGTCCCGCTGCCGAGCGTCGCGCCCTCGCCGAGGCGGATCGGCTTGTCGTCGAGGTACGTGTACGGATCGCCGTTCTGCACGATCGTCGTGATCGCCCGCACCGTCTGGCCGCCCTCGTGGACGTCCATCCGCGGCGCGTTCCAGACGTAGCCGCGCAGCACCGTCTCGACCGCGCAGTACACGAAGTACAGCTCGCGGACGCGCGACGCCTTCATTCGCAGGTTCCTGTCGATCCGCTTGGCGACGCTCGCATCCAGGCCGAAGCCGCTCGAGTACGTGAAGGCGCGGCCGTTGGCGGTGCCGAGGTCGATCCGGCGCGGGCGCCAGTCGTCGGCGACGCGCAGCAGATGCTGCGTGGCGTCCACGATGTCGCCGGGGATCCCGAGCATCTTGCACAGCACGTTGGTCGCTCCGCCGGGCAGGCAGCTCATCGGCGTCTGCGAGCCCGCCAGGCCGTTGGCGACCTCGTTGACCGTCCCGTCCCCGCCGAAGGAGACGACGACGTCGTAGCCCTCGTGCGCGGCCTCGCGGACGAGGTCCGTGGCGTGGTTGGGGGTCTGCGTGTCGACGGCCTCGATCTCGTAGCGGCCGGCGAGCGCCGACACGACGAGGTTGCGCAGCCGCGGCGACACCGTCGACGCGCGCGGGTTGACGACGATGAGCATGCGCCTGCGCTCCCTCGTGGTGCTGAGCGCGACGCTCTGCGCGAGCGTCACAGCCAGCCGCGGCTTCGGAAGAAGCCGAGCATGCCGGCCAGCAGAGCGACCATCGAGCCTACGATGATCCAGAACGCGGCGGTCGAGCTCTCGCCCGGGATCCCGACGTTCATGCCCCACAGGCTCGCGATAAGCGTCAGCGGCAGGACGACGACGCTGATCGCCGTCAGCGCGCGCAGCACGTCGTTGACGCGGTGCGAGAGGACCGACTCGTTCGTCGACTCCAGGCCCTCGACGACCTCCTTGAAGTTCTCGAGCATGTCCCAGATGCGCTCGGACGCGTCGTTGATGTCGTCGAAGTAGATGTCCAGCCCCTCGGGGATGTAGCGCTTCGTGCGCTCGAGATCCTGCAGCGCGGCACGCTGCGGGCGCACGATCTTGCGGAAGTTGATGATCTCCTGCTTGACGTTGGAGATGTCGCGCACGATCTCCGCCGAGCGGCCCTCGAAGATCTCGTCCTCGAGCACCTCGAGCTTGTTGCCCATCTTGGCGAGCATCGGGAACGACGCGTCGACGCAGTCGTCGACGATCTTGTAGAGCAGGTAGCCGGGGCCCTTCGCGAACAGCGTGTCGCGGGTCTCGTCGCTCGCGCGGCAGCGCTCGAAGAGGTACTCCAGCGGCTGGATCGGCTCGTTGGGCAGCGTGATGACGAAGTCGGGGCCGACGAACATGTCGAGCTCGGCGGCGTTCAGGCGCCCGACGGACTTGTCAAAGCGCGGGAAGTGCAGCACGACGAAGAGGTAATCGTCGTACTCGTCGACCTTCGGCCGCTGGTTGCGCGAGGCGACGTCCTCGTAGTCCAGCGGATGGAACTCGAAGTGCTCCTCGAGCCACGCGCGATCGGCCGCCGTCGGGCGCTCGATGTGCAGCCAGCGCAGGCCCGAACCCTCCACGACCTCGACGTTCGGGGTCGGCGCATCGAGGTCCGGAGGACCGGTGACGGAACCGCGCCCCCTGGCGGGGCGTCCGAAGCGTGGCTTGGGCAGGTTCGGCATGGCTTGGTATTGTGCCCTGCCAGAGCTGGACACATCCAGAGGGGTGGAGGGACAGGCCCTGTGAAGCCCCGGCAACCATTCCGCTTCGGCGAAAACGGTGCCAATTCCTGTCAGATGTGGCATGGGCGCGAGTCCCTCGCCACAAGATCCACCGGCGGAGGTTTCAGCAATGGCGGCCAAGCAGCTTCAGTGCAGAGAATGCTCTACGCAGTATCCATTGGAAGCACGCTATGTGTGCTCGCGGTGTTTCGGTCCTTTGGAGGTGGCCTACGAGCATGAGCGCGGGGCCGACGTGGGCGAGGTGCGGCGCCGCATCCAGGGCGGCCCGCAGACCATCTGGCGCTACCACGACTTCCTGCCGCTCGAGGGTGCACAGCCGCGCGCCCGCACCGGCCTGCCGGCCGGCTGCACGCCGCTGATCCGCGCCGACAGGCTCGCCGCGCACCTCGGCCTGCGCGAGGTGTGGGTCAAGAACGACGCCGCCAACCCGACGCACTCCTTCAAGGACCGCGTCGTCTCCGTCGGCGCGATGCGCGCCCGCGAGCTGGGCTTCGACACGCTCGCGTGCGCCTCGACCGGCAACCTGGCGAACTCCGTCGCCGCCCACGGCGCCGCGCTCGGGATGGAGTCCTACGTCCTCATCCCTGCCGACCTCGAGGAGCAGAAGATCCTCGCCACCGGCGTCTACGGGACGAACGTCGTGAAGGTGCGCGGCAACTACGACGACGTCAACCGCCTCTGCACCGAGCTGTCGGGCGATCGCGAGAACTGGGCCTTCGTGAACATCAACATGCGTCCGTACTACGCCGAGGGCTCGAAGACCGTCGCCTTCGAGATCGCCGAGCAGCTCGGCTGGGAGCTGCCCGACCGCTGCATCGTGCCGATCGCCTCGGGCTCGCTGTTCACGAAGATCGCCAAGGGCTTTTCGGAATGGATCGAGCTCGGCCTGCTCGATGGCGACGTGCCGACGATGAACGGCGCCCAGGCCACCGGCTGCTCGCCGGTGGCGACGGCTTTCGCCGCCGGCGCGAACTTCTGCCGGCCCGTCAAGCCGAACACGATCGCCAAGTCGCTTGCGATCGGCAACCCGGCGGACGGCCCCTACGCGCTCGATCTCGCGCGCGAAACCGGGGGGTCGATCGACTCCGTCACCGACCAGCAGATCCGTGCCGGCATCCGCCTGCTGGCCGAGACCACCGGCATTTTCACCGAGACCGCAGGCGGCGTGACGACCGCGGTGCTGACCGAGCTCGCCGAGCGCGGCACGATCGACCCCGACGAGCGCGTCGTGCTCGTCATCACCGGCGAGGGCCTGAAGACTCTCGACGCGGTCCGCCACTCGTTCCCCGACTACGAGGTCGAGCCGTCGATCGAGTCCTTCGAAGAGATGTTCGGCGACGCCGTCACCGCGTAGGGTTCAACGCGTGGCCATCACCATCAAGCTTCCGACCCAGCTGCGCGATGCCGCCGGCGGTGCGGCATCGCTGCAGGGCGAGGGCGCAACCGTCGGCGAGGCGCTCGAGTCGCTCTTCGTCCAGCACG
>JALZJA010000126.1 GCA_030860005.1 Actinomycetota bacterium | reverse complement strand
TTCGCGACCTGGTCGTTGACCGGGGTGCCGAGGAAGACGATGCGCTCGTTGAGCAGGCGCGAGTAGATGTCGTACTCGCGCTCGCCGCGGCCGGTGGTCTCGACGACTGTGGGGACGAGAGGCATCCCGGCATCCTGCCACACCGCCTCTCCGCGCCGGTTGACCTCGAGTCGGTCGTCGGACCGATGCCGCGATGCGGCTCGTGACCAACCCGTGATCCGTGTGTAACGACGCGGAGTTACGGGCAGGCCAGATTATTGAGTCGGAGGAGCTCTTGGTCAGCGTCAAGAAGACCGGGACCCGAGTCGTGATCGCAGCGCCGGTCGACAACGGTGACTCGCTCTTTGAGGTCATCGGCACACTTCCAGCGCGATGCGCGGCTGTCGCGCTGCTGGCGGTCCCAAGCTTTCGGATTCAGTCGACCGTGCTGACCAGTCGCCTCGCGATTCGCTGCCTGCCGCTCACGGTCGGCCGTCAGGAGTTCCGCACGGCCGTCGAGCAGCCTGTGGGTCTCCGAGAACACCGTGAAGACTCACCTGCGGAAGATCTACCGCAAGCTCGGCGTCGAGACGCGGGCCGAGGCCGTTGCCCTATACGTCGGGCAACTGGGGCGCGCGTGAGCGCGATCTTACGGCGAGTCGCCGCGCTTGCGCTTGGCGTTGCCAGCCTGCACGGCGATGAAGAGGACGAGCAAGATGGCGATTAAGAGAGGAAGCTCCATACGGTTTGAATACTACCCAGAGGAATGAATCGTCAATAAAGCAATCTCGCAAACGACCCTCGACCGGGGGTTCCGGCAAACCCGCCCCGCGTCGGCTCGCAGCCGTCGATCTCAGCGAGGTTCCAGAGGTTCTCGCGCTGCTCAAGCGGCTGGGAGTCGGCGGCTGTGTAGCGCATACGCAGATCGCTGACCTCAACTGGACAGGACGTCTACTGCGCGTGTTACCAAAATCTTGACCACGCGCTGCGCGCGCCGGGGAGGGAGTTAGCAAAAGTGAAGTCCATCTCGTTCATCCTCCTCCGCCGTCGCCCCCTCCGGCGCCGCCGTCGGTGGCGTTGACCGCCACGGCGGACCCGACCGCCACGTACACAGCGATCTGCGTGTCGGTGAGCGCCGAGCGCACCGCGGCGCCGACCTTCCCGGGGTCGTCGGCGATCTGCGTTGCGCGGCGCTTGGCCTGCTTGCGGTCGTCCTTGTCGACGAGCTTCTGCACGAGGTCATAGGCGCGCAGCAACGGTACGAGCAGCGCGGTGCGCGGTGAGACGTCCGCCCTGCCGGTGAGTTCCGCCCGCAGGCGCTCGCGCAGCGCGCGCTCGGGCTCGGGATCGGCCTCTGGGTAGCGGTCGTGCGGAATGAACCCGAGCATCTTGCGGCGTTCAGCGGAGAGGACGCCGCGCTCGACGAGGAGCTCGGCGACGTGACGCTTGATCGGCCTGAGCTCCGACGGGAGCTTGCGCACCCAATGCTTGGCGTCGCGCGGCTTGCTGTCGGACTCGATGACCGCAAGCGCCTTGCCCAAGACGCCGGGAGGCGTCGAGCCGCCCGGCGGCGACGCGGCGGGGACGAGCTTGCCGTCGGCGTCCTCGAGCCATTCGCGGTCGGCGAGGTCGAGCAGCAGCGCTCCGGCCAAGCCGCCGTCGGCGCCCATCGTCCGGTCGAAGCCGCCCTCGTCATCGAGCGCGAGCAGCAGCAATTCCTCTGCGAGCAGCAGCTCAGGTGACGGCGGGGTGGAAGCCATCGATGCTGAGACTGCCCGTCGTCACCGTCACAGGTGAGTCACGTTTGGTGACAGCGACCGTCCGCGCTCGCTAGATCTCGCGGCGCGTCGCGATCCGGGCGAGGATGACGTAGCCCGAGACCGCCCACACGGCGATCACCGCCCAGGACGCTGGCCCGGTGTCGAACGGCGTCTCCGACGAGAGCCCATCGCCAAGCAGCTTGGCTGCCTGACTGAACGGCAGGAGGTCGAGGATCGTCATGACGACACCCGACTCGACGAAGAAGACGGCGACCGCCAACCCAAGCAGCGGCATGAGGAAGAACGCGCCGTAGCTGTTGATCGCGTTGGAGTTCGGAATGAGCAGGCCCATCAGCAGCCCGAAGCCGACGAGGCTGACCACGAGCGCAAGCGTGGCGCCAAAGAACAGGAGCGGGTCATGCACGTCGAGGCTCGTGATGGCGACCGTCAGGGCGACGCCCGCCAAGCCGTAGATGAAGCCCGCGACCGCCTTCGCGGCGAGGACCTCCGGGCCCGTCGCGGCGAGCCGCAGGGCGCCGAACGTGCCCGTCTCGAGCTCCTCCGCAGTCTGGATCGGCACGACCATCATCGCGACGAACGCGACGAGCAACAGGATCATGATCAGGACGGTCAAGGCACGCTGGTCGACGATCTCGTAAGGCTTCTGATCGACGGGTGGGACCGCACGGATCTGCGTCCGCGCGGGAGGCTCCCGCCCGGAAGCGCGCGTCAGCGCGTCCGGGACGAGCGCCACGACCGATTGCGCGGTCGGCGAGGCGTTCTGCGAGACGAGGACCTGCGCGCGGGACGGTCCATCTGATCGCGCCGGCGCGACGACGACCGCGAAGTCGGCCTCGTCCTCGGCCACGAGCTTGCGCGCCGCGGTCGCGTCACGGGCCTGTTTGACCTCGACCTTGACGCTCTTGCCGGCGCTCTGGCGCAGCTCACGCGCTACGCCGCGGTCGGCCGGCTCGACGACGGCGACCTTCGTGATCGGCAGCTCGTCCTCGTCATCGATCGTGGCGTTATAGAAGACCGCGAACCCGATCGGGAGCAGCAGCAGGGCGACGATGCGCCCGTCCCGGCCGGCGTCGCGCAGATCCTTGCCGAGGATCGCCAGGATGCGACGCAGGTTCACCGCTCGGGCTCCTCGCCCGTTGAACCGTCGTCGAGGCTGCGCCCGGCGAGATGGATGAAGACATCCGCGAGCGTGGGCTCGAGCGAGTGCACCGCACGCACGCGGCCGGCGCCGATGAGCTCCTGCAGATGAGCGGCGTCGCCCGGGTCGTCGAGCTTCAACCGGACGTCTGCCCCATCGTCGAGCACGGCCTCCACCTCGGGCGCGCCGCGACCTAGACTGAGCTTCAGCGCTCGCGGCGTGTCGAGGGCGACGATCTTCCCCTCCGCCAGGAAGGCGACGCGCTGGCAGAGCTCGTCGGCCTCGGTCATGTCGTGGGTCGTGAGGAAGACCGACGAACCGCCCTCGGCGAGCGCCGTGATTATCCCGTGTAGATCGCGGGCGGACTGGGGATCCAGGCCGCGGGTCGGCTCGTCGAGGAACAGGACACGCGGGCTGTTGAGCAGCGCGCGCGCGAGCAGCAGGCGCTGGCGCATGCCGGTCGAGAAGGTCTTGACCTTGCGCTTGGCGACGACGCTGTTCAGGCGCACCTGCTCGAGCACCTCCGCGGCGCGACTCTTCGGGAGCCCATACAGGGAGCAGAAGAGCTCGAGGTTCTCCTTGGCGTTCGCCCGCTGGTAGACGTTTGGCACCTCGGCGACGAGGTTGATGTCGCCGCGAACCGCCTCGAGATCGCGCGGCACTTCGTGACCGAGAACCCGCGCGCGGCCGCTCGTGGGCTTTGCCCGGCCCGTGAGGATCCGGATCATCGTCGACTTCCCGGCGCCGTTATGACCCAGCAGGCCGAAGATCTCGCCCGGCGCGGTCTGCAGGCTGACGCCGTCGAGCGCGCGCACATCGCCGTAGTGCTTGGTCAGATCCTCGACCTGCACGGCAGGTGTCGAGATCTGGTCCGGCGAGTGCGCTTCTGGGGTGGGGTGGGAGGAGGCGGGCTGTTGCAGCATGGCTGCTTGGCCCGGGATGCCCGATATTTCATCGTTCAACCCCCACTTTATTTGTGTAATTCTGGTGTAAACACGGCGTCCGAAGTCCCCATGCCCCGGTGGGTAGCCTGGACGGGTGCCCGCAGCGCTAGAGATCCGCCGCCTGACCAAGCGCTACGACGACGGCTTCCTCGCCGTCGAGGACTTCGACCTCGAGATCGCGGCGGGCAGCTTCTTCGGGTTGCTCGGCCCCAACGGCGCCGGCAAGACGACGATCATCAGCGCCGTCTGCAACCTCATCCGCGTCACCTCAGGCGGGATCGAGATCTTCGGCGAGCCGCACGATGCGCTGGCGGCGCGGC
>JALZJA010000114.1 GCA_030860005.1 Actinomycetota bacterium | reverse complement strand
CTCGATCGCAACGACATCGAAGCCCGCGTCGAGCGCCTGGAGCGCGAAGATGCCGTCGCCGGGGCCGATCTCCGCTACGCGCCCGCCGCGCGCGTAGCGCCGCACGAGCTCGATACGGTGGCGCTCGCTGCCACGGCCGATCGTCCGCAGCTCCTCCAGCGCGGGGAGGGAGAAGTACTCGCTGGGATAGAAGCGCGCGAGGTCGTCCGGAACGTTGCGCAGGTACAGCACGCCGCACTCCCGGCAGCGGCGGTACTCGAACTCCTCATCGCCGATGCCGCGGTTGCGGTCGCGCGTGATGAACGCGCTTGCCGACGGGCCTGCGCACAGCGGGCAGCGGTTGTCGATTGGCGCGGACACGGTTAGCGAGTGGTTCGCCGGCTGGTCAGCAGCTCACGCAGCTCCGGCGGAAAGCGCCGCAGGAGGCCGAGCACGGCGAGGAAGACGATGCATCCGGCGACAGCATCGGCGACCGGATGAATCCCCACGAGCCAGCCGGCGCCGTATCCGCAGATACCTGCGCCGAGGGTGACGGCGACGGCCGACAGCGGCAGCGGCGGCCCACCGCCGCGCAGGAGCATCGCTGTCAGCGTACCCGCAAGCACGAAGTCCGCGGCGACCGCTGCGATCGCCGCGCCGACGGCGCCGAGCGACGGCGCCAGCGCCAGCGCGAGCGCGGTCGCCAGCAGCAGCGAGGCTCCGTTGGCGATGAGAAGCTCTCGGTGGCGGTGCATGCCGAGCAGCGGAAACGCCGTCGCGGCCACGACGAAGCCCGCCGCGAGCGCCGCGCTCTGGATCTGGAGGACCTCGACCGACGGGTGGTCGCTCCTACCCACGAGCACCTCGATCGCGAACGGCGCCGACAACAGCAGCCCCAGCGCGATGAGCCCGCCGAGGAACAACGACAGCTCGTAGATCCGGCGCGTCGCGTACTCGAAGCGCTCGCGGTCGTCGCGCGCGGAGCGGGAGATGATCGGAAACGCCGCGCCGACGAGCAGGACCGGTATGCCGATCAGCGCCTCCATGAGCCGGAACGAGATCGCGAAGTAGCCGGTTTCGTCAGGGGTCGAGACGAGCGAGGTGATCAGCAGCGTGACGCGGAAGTAGAGCGCGTAGACCGCGACCGCCAGGGCGATGATCAGCACGTCGCGCATGAGCGGCATCCAGCGACGGGGTGAGAACGCGGGGCGCAGCGACGCCTGCCCGCGCACGAGCGGCACCGTCAACACGAGCGCCGCGATGCCCGCGGGGATGGAGACGGCGAGGAAGGCGACTGTTCCCCCATCTGCGAGCACGAGGACGACGATCAAGCCGATCGCGACGATGCCGCGGGCGAGCTCGATCAGCGCCGCCCACCCGAATCGCAGCTGGCTCTGAAGGACGACCGCGAGCAGCGTCTGCGTGAGCACGAGGATCATGCCGACGCCGGCCAGGAGCACGCCGAGGGTCAGGTTCTGACCGTAGCCGGCAAGGGCCGCGAAGACGACGGCGATCCCGACGCCGGCCGTGCTGAGCATGAGCCGCAGGCCGAGCAGGTCGCTCATCAGGCGCCGGCGGTCGGCGGGCTCCCTCGTCACCGAGAGCTCGCGGAGCGCGACCGTCGTGACACCGCCTTCGGTCAGGCCGGCGACCATCGCGATCACGGCCAGCGCCGTCGAGTAGCGGCCGAACTCGATCTCGCCCAGGTGGCGGACGAGCAGCGGCGCGGACGCGAGGCCGATGATGAGCGAGCCCGCGAAGCCCGCTGTGCGCAGGAAGCCGCCACGCATCGCGGCGGGCCCTGCTGCCGCGCTGTCGATCAGATCCGGGGAGGGCGCAGTCGGATCGGCGGTGGTCACGGGCGCGCGTCACCGCTCGGCGCGGACCGCGCCTGCGAACCCCATGCAAAGGCCGACAGGACCTCGCGCTGGCGCGTGGTCGCCCCCGCGTACAGCCGCGTCTGGTTGTCGGCGACGATCAGATCCTCCTGATCGGACTGCGCGTACACGTCGGCGCTGTGCCATTCATCGGGGCCTCTTGCGGCGCCAGTCCTATCGACGACGACCGGCGTGAGGCCGCGGGCCCGCAGCTGGACGGTGATCGAGCGGCGCCCGCTCTCCAGTCGGTACGCGTGACGCTTGGTGACGACGGGTCCGGTCCGCAGCGAGCAGAACAGCTCGCGGTCGACGAGGAACGCGTTGGTCCGCAGGTGAGGCACGGGGAACAGGCCCATCGTGCGTGATCGCAAACCCGCCATGAGCAGGGTGTACAGCCAGGCGCGGACCGCTCCGGCGGGCGGCGTGCCGGCCAGCTCGTACATGACCTCGCGTGCGACGCGCCGGCTGCGGAACGCGCGCGCGTACGCTCCCGGCGCCCCGAGCTGGAACAGCTCGTAGGACAGCTGGCTCCCCCAGGAGCCGGTCGCCGCGGCGGCGCCCGCGCGCCGGTCCTGCAGAGCGGCATCGAGCAATCCCAGCCAGCCCGGCACGAGGATCTCCGAATACGAGTTCATGAAACACAGCCGCTCATGGGACAGCTCGCGGGCCGCCGCGAGGTACGCGGGCAGGTCGAGGCTGCGCGCCGGGAGCACGATCTCCTGCGCTCCCAGTCGACTGGCGCGACGGCGGTAGGCCGACAGCTCGTCGGGCCCGTCGAAGCCGTTGTAGAGCAGGACGAGGTCGTGCTCAACGCCCGCGTCGTGACGCTCGTAGGTCGATAGGAACGCCTCGAACGGATCGCGGCCGGCGGGGCCCCAGACGAGGTGGACGACCGCGGTGCGGGTGCGGAGTCTCATGCGGGGGCGGCGGTCACGGGTTCGTCTCGGTGAGGAGATGTTACGTTCGGTCGATGCGCGCATTCCCCTCGACGAGGTCGCTTGCGACCCGTGCCCGCGGCCTCGTCGAAACGGTGCACAGCCAGAAGGTCCACTGGTGGGGGGACGCGTCGGGCCACCACGTGCAGGAACCGCCTAGCGCCCAAGCCATCCTCGACATCTTCGCCGGCGAGTGGGCGTCGCGACTGCCGCCGCCCTACGACGGGCTGCGCGCAGGCGACACACAGCTCTTCGAGGATGAGCGCCTCCGCTGGACGCTCGAGCGCTTTGGTCCGCTCGACGGACAGTCCGTGCTCGACCTCGGGCCGCTGGAGGGCGGCCACACCTACATGGCGCTGCAGGCGGGCGCGGAGCGCGTCGTGGCGGTCGAGGGCAACGCTCGTCACTTCCTCAAGTGCCTCGTCGTCAAGGACCTGCTGCGCATGGACGCCGCGGACTTCCGGCTCGGCGACTTCCTCGCGATGCTGCAGTCCGAGCCCGACGAGTACGACCTCGTCCTCGCGCAGGGCATCCTGTACCACATGGCCGACCCGGTGGAGCTCATCGCGCTGACCGCCGCGCGCGGGCGCCGGCTGGCGCTGTGGACCCAGTACTACGACGCCGAGCACCTCGCGCGACTGGCGCCGCGAATCCGCCGCCATTTCGCCGACGAGCCCGCCGCGTCCGTCACGCGCGGGTTCGCGCACGCCCACCACCGCTTCGAGTACGGCTTCGGGCGCAAGCTCGTCGGCTTCTACGGCGGCAACCAGGCCCACGCCAACTGGCTGTCGCGCGACGACCTCATGGGCGCGCTGGACCACTTCGGCTGGCGCGAGATCGAGGTCAGCTTCGAGCAGCCCGACCATCCTCATGGCCCGTCCCTCTCGCTCACCGCGGTCCGCGGCTGACTCGCCGGCGGCGAACGTGCTCGTTCATCCTGCGAACCCTATGGGCGGCGGCCGAAGCGCGATTCACCCGCTGCTAGGTTTGCTCGGTGCTGCCGGTCCCTGACACCGCTTCCGAGCTGGCCGGTCTGCGCGCAATGTGGGCCGAGATGGATCAGGCGTCGGCGATCGTCCAGCCATCGGCCTTCTGGCGCGCGCTGATCGATCGAAACGCTCGCCAGCTCGACGACGAGGGCTTTGCGCGCTTCAAGCGCACGGTCAACCAGAACTACTTCAGCTGGATCCCGCACACCTTGTACGACGACCAGCTACGCGCGCTGGTCAAGGCCTGGCTGCGCCACCCCGAGCCCGCCGTCCTAACGGCTCGCCTCGGCGATGTCAGCACGCTGGAGGCCGGGCCCGACCGCATCAACCCGTTCCTCGACGCTCGCGCCCGGCGCATCCATGGGCTCTTCATCGCGCTGCTGTGGGAGTACGTTCAGCGCCTTGACGGCCGCAGCATCCTGACGCGGCTGGAGGAGCCCCAGCTGGGCGATCCGGTCGTCGTAACGCACCGCGGCCGGCGCATCAGCCAGGACCTGTGCAACTCGGTCCACGAGCTCTACAGCGCGACGGCGGCGCTTCCCGGCGGCCGACCCGGCGCGGGCGGCCTGCTCGAGCTCGGGGGAGGCTATGGCCGCCTCGCCTGGGTCTTCCTGGAGGCCTTCCCGCAGACGCGCTACATCCTCTGCGACATACCGCCCGCGCTGGCGATCGCCCAGCAGTACCTCACGACATTGCTTCCGGACCGCCGGACGTTCCGCTTTCGGCACTTCGAAAGCCACGCCGACGTGGCCGACGAACTCGCCACCGCGCAGATCGCCTTCCTGACGCCGAACCAGCTCGAGCTGCTCGAGCCACTGGGCGTCTCGCTGTTCGTGAACATCAGCTCGCTGCACGAGATGCGCCCCGCTCAGATCGCCCACTACCTCGGGCAGGTCGACCGCCACACCGAAGGCTTCTTCTACACCAAGCAGTGGGACACTTGGCACAACACCGAGGACGACGTCGTCATCGGCCGCATCGACTACCCGATCCCGGCGACCTGGCGGGCAATCTACGAGCGCAGGCACCCGATCCAGCGGGCCTTCTTCCACGCGCTCTACAGCACACACGGCTGATCGCGCCGGCCTAGATCGCCGGCGGCTTGGCCGTCGCGTCGATCACGACCGCGAAGCCGTTGCCCACCTTGTCGTCGGGGTCGAGGCTGTCGATGACGCGCAGGCCTACCGCGTCGCACATCTCCAAGAAGCTCTCGCACGTCCAGACCGACCAGTGGCGGTCCTCGTCAGAGGAGAAGCCCGTGCGGTGGCGCTCGACGAGCTCCTCGACGGTCGACAGCGGCCGGTCGGCGTCGAACGTGCGCTCCTTGTGCGGCACGACTGCCACGACGTAGCGTCGCGCGACGCGCTGCCACTCCGCCAGCGCCCGGATCGGATCCGGGAAGTGTTCGAGGACATGCGAGCTGAAGACGAAGTCCTGCGAGTCATCGTCGAACGGCAGGTCGTCGCCCGGCGCCACGATATCGACCTTCGCGACGTGGAACATGAGCCGACGCTCCTCCATCTTGTACGGCGTATCCGTGCCGCCCCAGCGGTCGACGTTGATCGCGTCGAGGTAGTAGTTGTTGGTCGCCGCAGCGCCGATCTCGATGCCCTTCAGACCCTCGAGATACCGCTTGACGAACCTCGAGTCGCGGCGCAGGAGCAGCGCGCGCCAGTGGTACAGGCGCTGCCGGAGCGATTCGAGTTTGCCGGCGGGGTTCATCAAGCGATCCTACGGGCGCGGCTCATCGCGCCACCAGCGCACGGTCTGCACGAGACCCTCCTGCAGCGAGCGGGCGGGCCGGAAGCCGACCTCCTCGTGCAGGCGCGTGACGCCTGCCACGATCTCCTCCGGGTCGCCCGGGCGAGTCGGCAGCGCGCCGAGATCGAGCAGGTCCGGGCGGCCGGCAGCCTTCGCGATCTGCTCGACGATCGAGCGAATGGCCACCGACTCGCCTGACGCGATGTTCACGGCGCCCGCGACCTCGCTGTCGAGCAGCGCTGTGAACGCGCCCGCCACATCATCCACGTGCAGGAAGTCGCGCCGCTGCGTGCCCGCGCTCGTCGGCGCCCGCTCGCCGGCAACGAGCGCGCGGGCGACGCTCGCGACGAGTCGCCGCTCGTCCTCCTGCGGGCCGTAGAGGAAGAAGATCCTCCCCCACGCCAGTGCTATGCCTGCCCGCTCGGCGAGCCCTTCGGCGACGCGGCGAGTGGCGTCCTTGCAGACGCCGTAGAACGTGGCCGGCGCGAGCGGCGCGTCCTCGGCCAGCGGACCGTCGCCGGCGCGCGCCCAGTCGTACTCCGCGCAGGTCCCGGCGAGCACCGCCCGCCGCCCGCCGGCCGCGGCGAACTCGTCGATGAGCCCAACCGTCGCCGCAACCCACTGGGCGTTCTCGCGCGCCTCCCAGAACGCGCCGGTCTCCGCGTACCAGGCGAGGTGCAGGATGTGCGATGCCTCGAGCGAGCCGATCAGCGCACGGCGCGCGCCGGCGTCGAGCAGGTCGGCGGCGTGCCAGATCACCGCGCCGGGCGCGGCCTCCGGCGCCGGGCCGCGCGCGACCGCATGGACCTCGAAGCCCCGCTGCACGAGTGCACCGAGGGCACGGCGGCCGATGAAGCCGCTGGCCCCGGTGACGAGGACCCGCACGCGCGCCATCACCGCGCGATTCGGTACAGCTCCACGACGTAGCCCCCGCGCAGCCAGTAGGGGAACCGGTACGTCAGCTCAAAGCCGCCGACGGCGCTGACCGACTCTGGGAGGCTGACGTGTGCGCGACCCTTGCCGTATGGGGGCTTGCTCTCGTGGTTGATGCTCATCAGCGAGCCGTGGCAGCAGCGCCCGATCCAGCGCCGGTAGTCGGCCACCGTCGCAGCGTTCATCTCCCGAAACGAGTCCTGGTTGAGCACTAGATGTTTGATTCCGAATTGCTGTGGGCCGTGTGGGCGCAGGGGGACATAACGAGGGCGCCGAAGGAGGCGTTGCGTATCGCAACGTCGACCAAGGAGGCCTCGTGCACGCCGACCTCGACGCCCTCGTCACCGCACTTTACGTGCGTGTTGACGATCTCCTGCCCAAGCGGCAGGGTCCGGGCTGCCGACCACGGATCACCGACGCCGAGCTCATTGCATTGGCCGTCGCGCAGATGTTTCTTGGGGTCCCCAACGACCGCAAGTTCCTCGCGTTCGCGCGCTGGCGGCTGGGGCACCTGTTCGCGTATCTGCCCAAGCAGCCCGGTTACAACAAGCGCATGCGTGCGCTGGCACCGACGATCGCCAAGGTGCTCTCGCACCTGGCGACCAACTCGCCATCGTTCTGCGACAACCTGCGGCTGCTGGACTCGACGCCGGTGCCGTGCGGCCAGTCGCGCGAAACAGCCCGTCGCAGCGAGCTGGCCGGCCAGGCCGGCTATGGCTGGTGCGGCTCGCACAGCCGCCACTTCTGGGGCTTCAGGCTCTACTTGCTGTGCGCGCCAGATGGCATGCCGATCGCCTTCGAGCTGGCAGCCGCCAACGTCGGTGAGCGGATCGTCGCTCCCGAGATGCTCCAACGCGTCGCGCTGGACGGCTACACCGTCATTGCCGACAAGGGCTTCGCCGGCGCCGAGTTCGAGCAGATCATCGCCGGCCTCGGCGCACGCTTCTTGCGGCCCGACCGCAAAAACGAACCGCGCCGACACGGATCGCTCGGCGCCGTGCGCCAATGGATCGAATCGGTGTTCTGGACCTGCAAAGGACAGCTCACCCTCGAAGCCCACGGAGGCCGCACCATCGAAGGTCTCTGCGCCCGCGTCGCGCTCAGACTCCTCGCGCTCGCCGCAGGCCTCATCCACAACCAACAAATCGGTGACCCCGGCCGGCACTTCGCCGCCTACGGCCACTGATTCGGAATCAACCATCTAGGTCGAAGAGCGGCTCGCGCAGCTCGGCGATCGCGTGAGCGGGCAGGACCTGCGGGGCTCCCGGAGGCTCCTCGCCGTAGAGCGGGACCTCGTCGCCGAGCAGCGAGTTCAACGCGTAGTAGCCCTGAACGACGTTGACGTGAGTGGCGCGCGTGTCCTCGAGCTCGGTCACCCGAGGTAGTCCCGGTACGCTTGGTCGCGCGCTGATATGACGCGCTCGGCGACCTCGGGCCAGACGATCGCGAACGCGGGATCGTTCCAGGGCACGCCCGAAGCCGCGTCAGGCACGTACTCGTATCCCATCATGTAGAGCACCTCGCTTTCATCCTGCAAGGTCTGAAAGCCGTGCGCAAGACCCGTCGGGACGTACAGCGCGTGGCCGTTCTGCGCGCTCAGCCCGGTACCGAACCACGCCTTGTGCGTCGGCAACTCGCGGCGCAGATCGACGACGACGTCGAAGATCGCGCCGCGCGTGCAGCGGATGAGTTTGGGCTCACCGTGCGGGGCGGTTTGGAAGTGCATCCCGCGCAGCGTGCCAGCACGGGCGTTGAAGGAGGTGCTGCACTGCACCACGGTCGGGTCCATCCCGTGGGCGGCGAACTCGTCGCGGTCGTAGGTGCGCGCGAAGAAGCCGCGTTCGTCCTCGATCCGATCGGGTTCGATCAGCCACACCCCCGCCAGCGGCGTCTCGACGAACCTCATGCAAACAACCGCAGCTCCGGCGACCGCGCCGCGAACCGCCCGCCCCACTCCCTGACGAACGCGAGCTGGTCCATGATCTCGTCCCTGAGGTTCCAGGGCAGGATCAGCACGACGTCGGGGCGCCGCTCGCCGATCGCTTCGGGCGCGAGGATCGGGATGTGCGTGCCGGGCAGTAGGTGGTTCTGCTTGTGCGGGTTGGCGTCGCACGTGAAGTCCAGGAAGTCGCGGCCGACGCCGCAGTAGTTCAGCAGCGTGTTGCCCTTCGCCGCCGCGCCGTAGCCGGCGATCGACAGGCCGTCGCGCTTCAGGTCGATGAGCAGCGACAGGATCTGGCGCTTGTCCTGGATGACCCGCTGGCCGTAGGCGAGGTAGGTCGCCGCGTCGTCGAGGCCGGCGGCCCGCTCGCGCTCGAGCATGTCGCGGGCGGCGTCGCTGCGCTCGCGCGCGGCGTCCTGGTGGCAGCCGTAGATGCGCAGCGAGCCGCCGTGCGTCGGGATCTCCTCGACGTCGAACAGGCGCAGCCCGTGCTCGGCGAAGACGCGCCCGACCGTCGAGAAGGAGAGGTAGGAGAAGTGCTCGTGGTAGATCGTGTCCCACTGGTTGAGCTCGATGAGCTTGAGCAGGTGCGGGAACTCGATCGTGATGACGCCGCCGGGCTTCAGCGCAAGCTTCATCCCACCAACGAAGTCGCCGATGTCAGGCACGTGGGCGAGGACGTTGTTGCCGAGCAGCAGGTCGGCCTGCACGCCCTCGGCGGCCAGCGCCGTCGCGCTGTCGACGCCGAAGAACTCGACCCGCGTCGGGATCCCCTTGGCGACCGCGACCTCGGCGACGTTGCCGGCCGGCTCGATCCCCAGCACCGGCATCCCTCGCTCTGAGAAGTACTGCAGCAGGTAGCCGTCGTTGGAGGCCAGCTCGACGACCTGGCTGGATGCGCCGAAGCCGAAGCGCTCGATCATCTGCTCGACGTAGCGGCGGCAGTGCTCCAGCCACGAGCTCGAGTACGAGGAGAAGTAGGCGTAGTCCTCGCCGAAGATGTGCTGCGGGCTTTCGAAGTCCTCGAGCTGGACGAGGAAGCAGCGCGAGCAGACGAGCGCGCACAGCGGGTAGAACGGCTCCATCGCGTTGGCGCGCTCGGGCGCTAGGTAGGAGTTCGCCAGCGGCGACATCCCGAGATCGGCGAAGACGTGCTCCAGCGGCGCGCCGCAGAAGCGGCACGCCGAGCGGGTGATCGTCGCCGGACGGCTGTTCGCCGTCGCGGGGTCTACGCCCACGTGCACCACGGCGCGTCGCCGGAGTCCCAGTGCGACTGAAGCTCGTTGCGGTCACGCAGCGTGTCCATCGCCAGCCAGAAGCTGTCGTGGCGAAAGACGGCCAGCTCGCCGCGGCGCGCCAGCTCGCGCAGCGGCTCCTCCTCCCACTTCGTCTGATCGCCGGCGATGAACTCGCCGACCTCCGGCTCGCAGACGAAGAAGCCGCCGTTGATCCAGCCGCCGTCGCCACGCGGCTTCTCCTGAAAGCCGCGCACCCGCTCGTTGGCGTCGTCGAGATCCAGCGCGCCGAAGCGGCCGGGGGGCGTGATCGCCGTGACCGTCGCCAGCAGGCCCTGGCGCTTGTGCCACGCGATCAGCGCCGTGATGTCGAGGTCGCAGACGCCGTCGCCGTAGGTCAGGCAGAACGTCTCGTCGCGGACGAACGGCAGCACGCGCTTCAGGCGCCCGCCCGTCATGGTGGCCTCGCCGGTCTCGACCAGCGTCACCCGCCACGGCTCGGTCGTGGAGCGGTGGATCTCCATCTCGCCGGAGCGCATGTCGAAGGTCACGTCGGAGGTGTGCAGGGCGTAGTTCGCGAACCACTCCTTGATGACGTAGCCGCGGTAGCCCAGGCAGACGACGAACTCCTCGATGCCGTGAGCGGCGTAGATCTTCATGATGTGCCAGAGGATCGGCTTGCCGCCGATCTCGACCATCGGCTTCGGCTTGACGACGGTCTCCTCGCTCAGGCGCGAGCCCAGTCCACCGGCGAGGATCACTGCTTTCACGCGGTCAGGGTAGTCTGCGCCGCTGCCGTGGCGCGCTCAGCTCTCATCACCGGCATCACGGGCCAGGACGGCTCCTACCTCGCCGAGCTGCTGCTGGAGCAGGGCTACGAGGTCCACGGCATGGTCCGCCGTGCCTCGACGGAGAAGTTCGACCGCATCGAGCACCTGCGCGAGCGCATCACCCTGCACCAGGGCGACCTGCTCGACCAGCGCTCGCTCGTCGACACGCTGCGATCGTCGCGGCCCGACGAGGTCTACAACCTCGCGGCGATGAGCTTCGTCGCGGTGTCGTGGATCCAGCCGACGCTGACGGCGGAGTTCACCGGCGTCGGCGTGACGCGCATGCTCGAGGCCGTGCGCGAGGCATGCCCCGAGGCGCGCTTCTACCAGGCCTCGAGCTCGGAGATGTTCGGCAAGGTGCTCGAGCTCCCGCAGACCGAGACGACCCCGTTCTACCCGCGCTCGCCATACGGCGTCGCGAAGGCCTACGGTCACTTCATAACGGTGAACTACCGCGAGTCCTATGACCTGTTCGCGTGCTCGGGAATTCTGTTCAACCACGAGAGTCCCCGCCGCGGGCTGGAGTTCGTCACCCGCAAGATCACCTGGCACGCGGCGGCGATCAAGCACGGCCTGCGCGACGAGCTGGCGCTTGGCAACCTCGACGCAGAGCGCGACTGGGGCTACGCGAAGGACTACGTCGAGGCGATGTACCTCATGCTCCAGCAGGACGACCCCGGGGACTACGTGATCGCGACGAACCAGACGCACACCGTGCGCGACTGCGTGCAGGTCGCCTTCGACGAGGCAGGCGTCGACGACTGGGAGCGCTACGTGAGGATCGACCCCGCGTTCCTGCGCCCGGCCGAGGTCGACCAGCTGCGCGGCGACCCGGCGAAGGCCAAGGCGCAACTCGGCTGGGCGCCGCAGACCAGCTTCGACGAGCTCATCCGGCTGATGACGCGAGCCGACCTCGAGCTGCTCGAGTAAACGCCTCAAGCCGAGGGGTCTCATGGTAGCCTCTCATGGCCATGGCGCGGCGCATGAAGATCTCGAAGGGCGGGCAGCTCTCCGTGCCGGCCGCCGTCCGCTCCCGCTGGCGAACGAACACAGTGGTCATCGACGACCGCGGCGATCACCTCGTCGTGCGCCCGGTCGCCGACGACCCGGTGCAGGCGACGTTTGGGATCTTCGCTGACGAGTTCGCGGATGCGCCTACGGCCGAGCAGATGATCCGCGAGCTGCGCGAGCAGGACGTCGCCGCCGGCGAGCGGCGCGCCCGGTCGTGATCCTGCTCGACGGGTCGGCCCTGCTCGCCCACCTGATCGGGCAACCGCAGGGG
>JALZJA010000102.1 GCA_030860005.1 Actinomycetota bacterium | reverse complement strand
GCGGGTGATGTTGACGGCCGCCAACTCGGCGTCGCTGACCTCGGTCGTGGGGTACTCGTTGTCGTCGAGGCGGGCGTAGACGTCCAGGCCGGTGCTGGTCGTGGTCGCGGCGATCGAGTTGATGATCCCCTCGTAGGAGGCCAGTGCCCGTCCGCGCCAGTTCTTGGAGATGAAGCTGAACAGGCGGTGCTCGACCTTGTTCCATTTCGATGTTCCGGGCGGGAAGTGGCAGACGTTGATCTGCAGCCCGGTCTGGTCGGCGAGGTGCTGCAGCTCGGTCTTCCACAACCTGGTGCGGTTGCCGTTTGAGCCGCCGCAGTCGGCGGTGATCGTCAGGCTCCGGGCACCGGGGTGGCGCTGTGATCCGAGCTGCTGCCACCACGCTTTGATCGCGGCGACCGAGAACTGCGCGGTGTCGCGATCGATCCCGACCGACACGAACCCGGTGTTCTCGGCGATGTCGTAGATCGCGTAGGGGATCGCCTTGCCGTCGGCCATGCTGGGGAAGTCATAGGTGTTGACCTTCGGTGCCTGGCCCACGCGATGCCACTCGGCCCCCGGGTTCTTGAACTCGCCGACGAGCTCTTTCTTCTTGGTGTCGATGCTGATCGCCGGCTGCTGGGCAGCGACCGCCGCCGCGACCGTCGCGTTGATGTGGCCAAACTGCGCGTCGCGGTCAGGGTGCTGCTTTCCCTCCAGCGTCTTGCGCGCCGACTGCAAGCTGTAGCCGAGCTTGCGCAGCAACCTCGGCACGGTTCGAAACCCGACCGGATGGCCGCGCTCGGCGAGCTCGTCGGCGAGCCTGCGCGCACTCTTGGCCGTCCACAACAGCACCCGCTCGGGATCACCCCTGGTGTCATCCTCGACGAGCCCGCGCAGCACCTCCAGCAGCTTGGGGTCTGAGTCTTCGGCCGCCGGGCGGCCCGCCCCCAGCTTACGCACCCGCCCCGCCTCAAGTGGCTGCTCGTCGAGCTCACGCAGCCCCTTGCGGACCGTGTTCTCCGCCAGCCCACACGCCCTGGCCGCCGCCGCGATCCCGCCGTATCCGAACGTCCGCGCCTCCGACGCCGCGAACGCGCGGCGCTGACGCTCATTGAGCTGCGGCCCCAACAGCCGGTAGCGCTCCGCGATCGCCGATTCGCCATCCCGCATGCACCAGGAGTTCTATCCCGTGACCACAACTCCTGCGCCTAATTTACGGACGCTCCCTTAGACGGCGGCGGCCAACGAACTCGCGGCTGGCGCAGAGGCTGTGAAGCCAGCAAGACAGCCCCTTGAGCTCGGCCGCGAGGCTTCAGTTCCTGCGAAACGGATCGACGTAGACATCGTCGATCGACCAGCTCGCTTCGCCCCGCGGGGTGAAGCGCCAGCTCACCGACATCGCGTTGTGTTGCGCAACCGCCATGCGGTTGACGATGGTGCGAAGCTCCGCGGTCGGCGACCAGGTCTCGCTGCCGCGGACGTCGCCGAGCCGGACGCTGTTGACCGTTCCCCCGGGCGTACGGAAGACCGCATCGACGCGTAGCGAGCCGGACTGCACCCCGTCGTTGCGCGCGATGAAGCGGATCGTCCGATGCTCGGTGCCGATGCACATCGGCGCGGTCGTGGCCGAGCTGCCTGCGGGGAGCGCGAGCGAGCGGTGGTCGCTCGCTGCGCCGATCTGGAAGGGCTCGTTGCCCTCGACGACCGCAGCGCCGTCTGCGAGCGTCCAGATGGTTCCGCCATCCTCGAGGTCGCCGTCGGGTGCCAGCGCGTAATCGGCCGTGTCGAGCCATGCCGCAAACGGCTGCGAGACGGCGCTCGCGGGACAGCCTGGGGCGACGGTTCGCGCGAAGGCGGGAACGGCGCTGACAGCAGTGGCGGCGAGCGCGCTAAGCCCGATCAGGGCCGCGCGCCGGCAGAAGGTGTTACGGTGCATGATGAGAGGTTCTCTGTCCGGTGGTCGGGCGACGTGGGGCACAGCGCGATCATCGGGAGCGGGGCCCGAGGCCTGGACGCGGACGCCGTCGAGCGGACGCATGGGCAATGCTGCGTCATCATCCGTCCAGCCGACGAAGGTCGCGCGGCACCCTCGCGAGGCCGTGCAGAGTGAAACCTCTGCCCGAATGGAACGACGTCGGCGGATAGTTTCCGGTGATGTTTCCCGAGACGCGTCTCGTCGAGGAGGCACGCTCGCGCGTCGCTACGAAGATGGAGCACCGCGAGCTTGTCGCGCAGGCGCTGGAGGCTGTGCTGTTCGTCAGCGCGGCTGGGCTCCTCCTCGTGCTCGCGCCCATCGGCAGCGTTTCCGTGACCGAGCTCGTGTTGCTCGTGCTCACGATGGCGCTGCTCGGGCGGCTGGAGTTCGAGATCGGCACCGGCTTCACGGTGCCGACGCAGCTCGCCTTCGTACCGATGCTGTTCTTCCTGCCGCCCGCGATCGTGCCGCTCGCTGTCGCGGCGGCGCTTGCGCTGGATCGGCTCCCGGACATCGTCGCCGGGCGCCGACATCCGCAGCGGCTGCTGAGCGTTCTCGGCGATGCGTTGTTCGCCGTGGGCCCGGCGGCCGTGTTCGCCGCGGCGGGTATCGAGTCGCCGTCACTCGCCGACTGGCCGGTCTATCTGCTCGCCCTCGTCGCTCAGCTCGCCGGGGACTTCGCCTGCTCGACGACGCGCGAGTGGATCGCCAGGGGCGTCGCACCACGCCAGCAGCTCGATGTCCTGCGCGAGGTGTGGCTCGTCGATGTGCTGGTCACCCCGACCGGGCTTCTCGCCGCCTACGCGACAACGCAGCAGCAGCACGCCTACATGTTCGTCCTGCCGCTCGGAGTGCTGCTGAAGGTGTTCGCCCGCGAGCGCCACGGGCGCATCGGCAACGCGATCGAGCTGAGCGCCGCCTACCGCGGCACCGCGCTGCTGCTCGGCGACGTCATCGAGAACGACGATGCGTACACTGGCCGCCACAGCGAGGGGGTCGTCGCGGTCGCTCTGGCGATCGCCGACGAGCTGCGCCTCGGCGAGCAGGAGCGCCGGCTCGTCGAGTTCGGCGCGATGCTGCACGACATCGGCAAGATCTCCACCCCAAAGGAGATCCTCAACAAACCCGGGCCCCTAGATGTCGCCGAGCGCGAGCTGATGCGCGACCACGTTGTGACGGGCCAGCGCATGCTCGACCGCGTGGGCGGCACCCTGCACGATGTCGGCGAGGTCGTGCGGGCCTCGCATGAGCGCTTCGACGGCCGCGGCTATCCGGACGGCCTCGCGGGGGAGGCGATTGCGCGGCCCGCGCGCATCATCGCCGTGGCCGACACGTACAGCGCGATGACGACCGTGCGCCCGTACCGACCGGCGCTGACGCACGAGACGGCGCTCGCCGAGCTGCGCGCAAACGCCGGCACGCAGTTCGACCCGGAGATCGTGGAAGCGGCGCTCACAGTTCTGGACGTCTCGCACCGCGCGTAGGCTCTAGCTCATGCTCGACGGTCCCGCGGCGGCTCTCGCGGTCGGGCATCATGCCATGCGGATTCTCGGAGTACCGGCGCAAGCGGAGATCGAAGCCCCGCGCCAGCGACGGCGGCCAGCACGTGGACACGGTCGCGCTGTTCATCGTGCTCATTCGCGTTGCTGACGCGCGATGCCGCCTGGCTCGCCGGTCAGGGTCGTCGCGTGGCGGTCGATCGGCGGCAACGGCCCGCAACAAGTCGCCGCGCAAGCGCAAGTCAAGTCGTCTGAAGTGGTGTAACTGCTCGTCGGCTGTTGTTGTCGTAGTAGTGCTGTGCAAAACCGAAGGTTTTGCACAGTTTTTCGCGCGCGCCCGCGCGCGAGGCGGGCAGGCGCTCAG
>JALZJA010000100.1 GCA_030860005.1 Actinomycetota bacterium | reverse complement strand
TCTCGGCGCCCAGTACGGGCTGAACGTCGTCAACCCCGTGCGCCTCGACGGCACCTACGACGAGCGCATCGGCCCCTACGCGGGGCGCTTCGTCAAGGACGCCGACCGCGACCTCGTCGAGGACCTGCGCGCGCGCGGGCGCCTCCTGCGAGACGAGGAGTACGAGCACGCCTATCCGCACTGCTGGCGCTGCGGTACGCCGCTGCTCTATTACGCCAAGCCGTCGTGGTACATCGCGACGACCAAGCGCCGCGACGAGCTGCTGGTCGCCAACGAGCAGGTCACGTGGCATCCGCATCACATCAAGCACGGTCGCTTCGGCAACTGGCTCGAGAACAACGTCGACTGGGCGCTCTCGCGCGAGCGCTACTGGGGCACGCCGCTGCCGGTCTGGCGCTGCGACGGAGGGCATGTCACGGTCGTCGGCTCGCTCGGCGAGCTCGAGCGGCGCTCGGGCGTCACGCTCTCAGATCCCCACCGCCCGTTCGTCGACGACGTGACCTTCGACTGCCCGCAGTGCAGCAGGACCGCAACCCGCGTGCCGGAGGTCATCGACGTCTGGTTTGACTCGGGCGCGATGCCGTTCGCCCAGCGCCACGAGCCGTTCGAGGGCCGGTTCGAGCTCGAGCAGCTCTACCCGGCCGACTTCATCGGCGAGGGGCTGGATCAGACGCGCGGCTGGTTCTACTCGCTGCTTGCTGTCTCCGCGCTGCTGCGCGGCGGGTCCAGGCCCTACGACCATGTCGTGTGCCTCGGCCTCATCACCGACGCGGAGGGCAAGAAGATGTCGAAGTCGGTCGGCAACGTCGTCTCGCCCCGGGAGGTCATCGACACGTTCGGCGCGGACGCGCTGCGCTGGTACTTCTTCACCTCCAAGCAGCCATGGGACAGCTACCGCTTCTCCGAGGAGGCGATCGGCGAGGGGGTTCGCCTGTTCCTGCGCCAGCTGTGGAACACGTACGCGTTCTCGACGCTCTATCCGGCCGATGAATCCGTCCCCAGCCCCCCACAGACCGATCTTGACCGCTGGATCCGCTCGCGCCTGAGCGCCGTGACGACGCTCGTCACCGAGCGCCTCGACGCCTACGACGCCACGACAGCGGGCCGCGCGATCGCCGAGTTCGTCGACGATCTCTCCAACTGGTACGTGCGCCGCTCGCGGCGGCGGTTCTGGGACGGCGACGCGATCGCGCACGCAACGCTGCGCGAGAGCCTCGTGACGGTGGCGCAGCTACTCGCGCCGTTCGTGCCGTTCATCGCCGACGAGATCTACGAGGGCTTGGACGGCGGCGAGCCGAGCGTGCACGTCACCGACTGGCCGCAGGCGGGCGCGCGCGACGTCGAGCTCGAAGAGGCGATGGCGATCGCGCGCGAGACCGTGCGACTCGGCCTCGCCGCGCGCGCGGCGGCGAAGCTCAAGATCCGCCAGCCACTGTACGAGGCGGTCGTCGTCGCCGCGGGCCGCGAGCGCACCGCGATCGAGCGCCTCGCCGCCGTCGTGCGCGAGGAGCTCAACGTCAAGCGGCTGCGGTTCGTCGCCGAGGCGGGCGAGCTCGGGTCCTACACGCTGAAGCCGAACTACCGCACGCTGGGACCGCGCTTTGGCAAGGCGATGCCGCTCGTGGTCGATGCCATCGCCTCCCTCGATGCCGACCACGTCGCCGCGGCGCTGCGCGCCGAGCGCCCGGTCGGGATCTTCATCGACGGCCACGATCACGAGCTCACCGCGCAGGACATCCAGATCGTCATGGCGCCGCTCGACGGCTACCAGCTCGAGCGCGAAGGCTCGCATGCCGTGGCGCTCGAGCTGTCACTCGACGAGGAGCTGCGCCGCGAGGGGCTCGCGCGCGAGGTCGTGCACGCCGTGCAGAACGCGCGCAAGGCGGCCGGTCTCGCCGTCGAGGACCGGATCGAGCTCCAGCTCGAGGGCGACGACGAGCTGCTCGACGCCGCGCGCGAGCACGAGGCCTACCTCGTCGGCGAGGTGCTCGCACTCCAGATCGGCTACGACGGCATGAGCGACCGGGTCGCGGACGGCGAGCTCACGCTGATCGAGGGACGCGAACTGCGGATCTCGGTGCAGCGCGCCGGCTGAAGTTCGACGCGGATCGCAGCGGCCCGCCCTCATCTGGAACGAATCCAGAAAGCGTGCTAGCGTCGCGGTCGTGACCGCCAGCTCGCGCACGCTGGATGCCGAGGACCCACGGCGCCTGCGCGATGCCGGCCTGCGCGTCACGACGCCGCGCCTGGCGGTGCTCGCCGCGGTGCGCGAGGGTTCGCACGCCACGGTTGACGAGATCGCCGCCGCTGCCCGCGCGCGAGCCGGATCGGTGTCGACGCAGGCCGTCTATGACGTGCTGCGAGCGCTGGCGCAGGCCGGCCTCGCGCGGCGGATCGAACCCGCCGGCAGCCCGGCGCGCTACGAGGCGCGCGTCGCCGACAACCACCACCACCTCGTCTGCCGCGTGTGCGGCGCCGTCGCGGACGTCGATTGCGCGGTAAGACGCGCCCCGTGCTTGGTTCCCGGCGACGCGTCCGGGTACCTCATCGACGAGGCCGATGTCACGTATTGGGGCCTGTGCCCGGCGTGCCAGACCACTGACGACGAACAGAGGGAAACCGCATGAGCGACGAGAAGGCGCCACCGCCGACCACCACCGACGCCGGGATCCCGGCGCCCAGCGACGAGCACTCGCTCTCCGTCGGTCCCAACGGACCACTTTTGATGCAGGACCACTACGTCATCCAGAAGATGGCGCAGTTCAACCGCGAGCGCGTGCCCGAGCGCGTCGTGCACGCCAAGGGCTCCGGCGCCCACGGCTCCTTCGAGGTCACCGAAGATGTCTCGCAGTTCACCAGCGCCGACCTGTTCAACGGCATCGGCAAGAAGACGCCGATGTTCGCGCGCTTCTCCACCGTGGCTGGCGAGCTCGGCTCGGCCGACACGATGCGCGACCCCCGCGGCTTCGCGCTGAAGTTCTACACGCAGGAGGGCAACTACGACCTCGTCGGCAACAACACGCCGGTCTTCTTCGTCAAGGACCCGTCGAAGTTCCAGGACTTCATCCACTCCCAGAAGCGGATGCCCGATACGGACCGGCGCTCGAACAACGCGCAGTGGGACTTCTGGACGCTGTCGCCCGAGTCCGCCCACCAGGTCACGATCCTCATGAGCGACCGCGGCACGCCGCGGACATACCGCCACCAGCACGGCTATTCGAGCCACACGTTCATGTGGATCAACGCCGGCGGCGAGAAGTACTGGGTGAAGTACCGCCTCAAGACCGAGCAGGGGATCGAGAACTTCACCGACGACGAGGCCGGGGCGATGGCCGCCGAGGATCCCGACTACCACCGTCGCGACCTGTGGGAGACGATCGCACGCGGCGAGCCGGCCGCCTGGACGATGGAGGTCCAGATCATGCCGTTCGACGAGGCGGCCGAGTACCGCTTCAACCCGTTCGACCTCACGAAGGTCTGGCCACACGGCGACTACCCGCTGATGCCCGTCGGCCGGATGGTGCTGGACCGCAACCCCGAGAACTTCTTCGCCGAGGTCGAGCAGGCCGCCTTCGAGCCGGCGAACATGGTCCCGGGTATCGGCCCGAGCCCGGACAAGATGCTGCTCGGCCGGCTGTTCAGCTACCCCGACACGCACCGTTACCGGATCGGTACGAACTACCTCTCGCTTCCGATCAACAAGGCGCAGTGCCCCGTTCACAGCTACAACAAGGACGGTGCGATGCGCTACGAGCACTCGGGCGACCAGCCGGTATACGCGCCGAACTCGTTCGGGGGCCCGCAGGCCGACACGGAGCGCTACGGCGAGCAGGCGACCTGGGAGGCGCATGGCGAGATCATGCGCAGCGCCTACGAGGACCATCCCGAGGATGACGACTTCGGCCAGCCGGGCACGCTCGTACGGGAGGTCATGTCACAGACCGACCGTGACAACCTCGCGAACAACATCGTCGGCCACGCCAGCGACCCGGACGTGACCGCCGAGATGCACGATCGCGTCGTCGACTACTGGACGAAGGTCGATCCTGAGGTCGGCAACGCCGTGGCCTCGGGCCTCGGCCGCGCGTCGCAGGCACCCGCGCCGGCCGGCGCCGGCTAGCTCGGATCGGTCATGGAACAGTCGCGGCTGCGGTAGTCGGAGCCGCTTGACTGTCCGCCCGAGTGGGGCCGTCGAGCGGCCGCCGGCCTGAGCGGGCGCTCAGGCTCCGGCGTCCCGCGCCCAGTCCAGCGGCACGTCGTCGCGCTTCTCGGCGATGACCACGAAGTACTCCAGCGGCTCGCCGTCGACCGAGTCGCGATGCGTGTAGCGCTTGCGCCTGCGCTCCTCGAGGATCCCCGCGTCAAACATCCGCGCGAGGAACTCTCCGAAGCCCGACGCATGCTCCTCCTCGACGAAGCTGTCTTTGATGTTGATCGCGATCCAGCCGGGCGAGCGGACGAGGTTGAACGCCTCGGCGAACGCGAGCGTCGGGATGTCACCGAAGCCCAACGCGGCCACGATCGTCATGACGTCGAAGTCGTGGCGCATGAGGTCGCGCCGGTCGCTGGGCTGAAGCTGCGTGAAATCCAGCGCGTAATAATCCTCGTAGAGGCCGGGGCGGTCGCGGTGCGCGGCGTCGCGCGCCTCCGCGAGCAGATCGACGCCGACGATGTGGCCGATCCCCAGTTCCGCCAGCAGCTCTCCGACCATTCCATTGCCGGCACCGAAATCCAGCGCGGTCAGACCGGCGGGCTTCACCCCGGCCTCGCGCATCTGCGCTTCGAGCAACTCGATGACGATGCGCGGAGAGTCACAGTCCAGCTGGTCGGCGAACAGCTGCTCGTAGAGGCCCGGCACCTTGAAGATCGCCCCGTAGTCGTGCAGTCGGATCCGGCGGCGCTCGCCGTCGACCTCGACCGCGAACCATTCCTCGTCTTGGTCCAGCTCGCCGCGCGCCTGCTTCGGCGGAAGATGCAGCGGGTAGTCCACGTCGGCGCGCGTGGCCATGGGGTCTCCTGTGGTCGGGTCAACCGTAAATACAGCGGGTCATCTTGACGCTACCCCGCTGGTGATCGCCGAACCAGCAAGTGCCGGCACTTGTCCGGCCTACGCGGCCGGCTCGAGCTCGAACTGCTCGATGATCTTCTTCTTCGGAAGGGCGCCGATGATCTTCTTGTCGGGCTGACCGTTGCGGAACAGGATGATCGTCGGGATCGAGAGGACCTGGAAGCTCGCGGCGGTCTGCTGGTTCTCATCGACGTTGAGCTTGACGACCCTGACATCGTCGCGCTCCTCGGCGATCTCCTCGAGGACCGGCCCGACGAGGCGGCACGGCCCGCACCACGGGGCCCAGAAGTCGACGATGGTCGCGGTTTCGCTTTCGATGACCTCTGCCTGGAAGTTGTCGTCGGTGACGTTGACGAGCGTCTCGGCCATGTTCTCTCCTTCGAAGGTGGGTTGTCCACTATACAAAGTGAAGCACCAAGTCCGTTGCACGCGCTTGGCGGTCCGCGGCTATGCGGCGAGAGAGCGCAGCAGCTCGGGGCTGACGTAGACCTCGATGAACGCGGCCGCGACGAGCACGGGCACCGCGAGCAGCACGGTCACGAACGTCGCCGCCAGCAGCTGATGCCAGTCGCCGCGGCGGCTGGCGATTGTCCACGCCGCGAGCGGCACGAACAGCGCGACCAGCTCAGGCACCGCGTGCGCCATCAAGCCGACGAGCAGGAGCCCCGGCGAGATCTCGAGCTGCCCGGCCAGCGTCGACGCGCCCTGGCCAAGCACGAAGGCCTGGGTGATGAGCGAGAACGCGGTCGCGCCGATGACGAACAGGATCGCCAGCGGCCCCGCCCCGTCATGCACCCGGCGCCACACGCCGCTGTGCTGCTGAGCCTGGAGTGGCAGCGAGCTGCCGGCGATGAAGCCCGCCACGCAGGCCATCGCGTGCAGCGCCAGCACGAGGCTGTTGCGAAACAGCACGCGGGCGACCTCCGAGAGCGCCGGATCGGTCCGCAGGCCGGGAAATGCCAGCCCGGTGGGGTCCGGTGTCGCGGCGGCGGCCACCAGCCACACGGACATGAGCAGCACGGCGGTGATCGCCAGCGAGCCCAGGAGCCAGTCGCGCAGGACCGGCCACGGATGCTCGTTCCAGTCCTCGAGGGTGGCTCGCGTGTGCGCGAGCCCTCGGACGAGCGCGAGATCTGAGGCCGCCACGGCATCGCCATCGGCGACGCAGGGGCCGCGTCGTGCTCAGCCGCGCCCGTGCTGGCCGGATATGCGAGCCGCGCGAGCGAAGCGCAGCTTGGGCACGAGCAGCGCCGCCTCGCCCGCGATCCGCCACGTCATCTTCGACTGCCCGCGCTCGCGCTCGCGAAAGATGATCGGCACCTCGACGACGCGAAACCCGGCTCGTACCGCGCGGTGCGTGAGCTCGACCTGAAACGCGTAGCCGCGCGAGCGCACCGTCGGCAGGTCGATCGCCTCGAGCACCTCGCGCCGGAAGCACTTCAAGCCGCCGGTCGGGTCGCGCACCTTCATGCCAAGCACGAGTCGCGCGTACAGCGAGCCCGCGCGGCTCACGATCCGGCGCCCGCGACCCCAGTTCGACACCCCGCCGCCGGGCACGTAGCGCGAGCCGAGCACGAGGTCGGCGTCGCGTGCGCCGACGAGCAACCGGGAGAGATCCGCGGGGTCGTGGGAGAAGTCGGAGTCCATCTCCATCACGAGGGCCGCGCCGCGCTGCAGCGCGCGGGCGAAGCCGGCCAGATAGGCGGGACCCAGACCCTCGCGCTCGGTGCGGTGCAGCACCTCGACCGTGTCGTGGTCGGCCGCGAGGCGGTCGGCGATATCGCCCGTGCCGTCCGGCGAGTCGTCGTCGACGATGAGGATCCGGTGTGCGCCGGGCGCCGCGCGCGCGAGGACCGCAAGCGAGGCATGAACGATCGGCTCGATGTTCTCGGCCTCGTCGTAGGTCGGGAGGATGAGCCAGGCGTCGGCGGACATCGGCGCGTCTACCCTACGGCCCGATGGCGAAGGACCCGACCAACCTCGAGATCGCAGCAGCGTTCGACGAGCTTGCCGACCTGTACGAGCTCGACGGCGCCGTCGTGCACCGTGTGATGGCCTACCGCGGCGCCGCGAAGACCGCCCGCGACGCGAGCGCCTCGATCGCGGCGCTCACCCGCGCCAGGCGGGTGACCGAGCTCCCCGGGATCGGCAAGACGCTCGAGCAGAAGCTCGTCGACCTCCTCGAGACCGGCGCGATCCCCGCGGCCGAGAAGCTCCGCGCGCGGTACCCGCCGGGACTGCTCGAGATGACCCGCCTTCCCGGGCTCGGACCCAAGCGCGCCCGGCGGCTGTTCGACGAGCTCGGCATCGAGTCGCTCGAGATGCTGCGCGCAGCCGCCGAGGAGCACAGGCTGCGCGAGGTCAAAGGCTTCGGCGCGAGATTCGAGGACGCGGTGCTCTCGGCGATCGCGGCCGGTGCCGGCAAGCGGCCGGCGGCCGAGCAGAGGGTCCTGCTCAACCGCGCGCTCGAGGTTGGCGAGCAGATCGTCGCGGGGCTGCGCGAGCACCCGGCCGCCGAGCGCGTCGAGCTGGCCGGTTCGGCGCGTCGCGCGTCGGACTCCGTCAAGGACCTCGACATCATCGCGACGGCGAGCGATCCCGCCGCGCTGACCTCCGCGCTCGCGGATCTCGAGCAGATCGAGTCGGCGTCGACGCCTGGGCCCAACGCCGCGCGCGGGCGCACCCACACCGGACTGCCGGTCGACCTGCGCGTGGTCGCGCCCGAGAACTTCGGCAACCTGCTGCAGCATTTCACCGGCTCGCAGGCCCACAACGTCGCGCTGCGCGAGGCAGCCGTCCGCAGGGGGCTGCATGTCTCGGAATACGGGATCCTGGACGACGCGACCGGCGAGACGCTCGCGTGCGCGACCGAGGAGGAGGTCTACGAGCGCCTCGGCCTCGTCTATCCGGAGCCCGAGCTGCGCGAGAACCGCGGCGAGCTCGACCCCGGCTTCTCGGCGCCGACGCTCGTGACGCTCGCCGACATCCGCGGCGACCTGCACTCCCACACGACCGCGTCGGACGGCCACCACTCGATCGAGGAGATGGCGCGCGCGGCGCTCGAGCGCGGCTACGAGTACCTCGCGATCACCGACCATTCGGCGACGCACGGTTTCGGCGACCACGTCACGCCGGACGAGCTCGAGCGCCAGATCGAGGCCGTGGCCGAGGTCAACGCGCGCCTTGAGGGCATCGAGGTGCTGGCCGGAACCGAGACGAACATCCTGCCCAATGGCTCACCGGATTACGACGACGAACTGCTCGCGCGGCTGGACTGGGTCATCGGCTCAGTGCACACCCAGTTCTCGATGACCGGCGCCGACATGACCAAGCGGATGGTCGCCGCGATCGAGCACCCATGGATCGATGCGATCGGCCATCCGACGGGTCGCAAGATCCAGCGGCGCCAGCCGTATGCGGTCGACATGGAAGCGGTGATCGAGGCCGCGGCTCGCACCGGCACGATGCTCGAGATCAACGCCGCGCCGGACCGACGCGATCTCGACGACGTCCACGCGCGCGCGGCGGCTCGGGCGGGCGTGCTCATCCTCATCGACTCGGACGCGCACCGCGTCGCAACGCTGCCCAACATGCGCTGGGGTGTGGCCACCGCCCGCCGCGCCTGGCTGGAGCCGGCGCATGTCGCCAACACCCGCCCGTGGGCGCAGTTCGCGGCGCTGCGCAAGCGGGCACGGTGACTACAGCCGCGGCAACAACTCATCCCGCACGACGGCGTCGACCCGCGTCCGGCTGAACGGCGCAAGTGCTGCCGCTGCACGCTCCGCGTAGCCGGCCAAAGGATTGTCCAGCGCGGCCCGCAGCGCCGCCGCCAAACCGTCGTCGCGCTCGACGACGAGCCGCGCGTCGAGCTCCCGCGCGAGGCGGAGCGCCGCGTACGGCCCGGGCGCGGTCGTCGTCACCAGCGCGCAGCCGTCGGCGAGCGCTTCGAGCTGGGCGATGCCGTAGT
>JALZJA010000081.1 GCA_030860005.1 Actinomycetota bacterium | reverse complement strand
GGCTCAAGCGTCGGCGACGCCGCAAACGCCAGGCCCGTCCACCCGTCGCCGATGGCGCCGAGCGCCTGTCCGGAGGCCGCGAGCACGTCGACCCCGTCGGCGAGGTAGTCCAAGCGCACCCGGTCGCGCACACGGGGCCGGAACTCGGCCGGCATCGTCTGGTCGGCCGGCCCCACGCCGTGCACGGTCGCCGCTGAGCGATTGCCGAGCAGATGCCAGTCCAAGTCGACGGCGCAGGCGCGGAGGAACTGGCGCGGCAGGCTGACGCCCGGCGCAAGCGCGGGCGGGACGATCGCGGTGCGGTCGAGCGTGCTGTTGCGCGCCCAGCCAAGGCGCAGCCGGGTCAAGGCCGGGGCACCCGTGGGCAGGGCCAGCCCGTGACCGGCCGGCAGCGTGATCAGCGCGGACGAGGGCAGCGCCCCGACGACGCTCGCACCGTCCACCTGGTCGGGCGTCAGGCCGTCGACGGCCCTGAATGGCGCTCCGTGCGGATCGACGACCTGGACGAGGATCCCGCTCGCCTTCGTCGCGATGTCGGCGACGTCCCCCGCCGTGCCGGCGAAGCCCGTGCCCATCGGCGCGAGCGCTGGCAGCGAGCCGGCGAGGTCCGCGAACATCGCAGCGACGGCGATCGGATCGATGATCAGCCCGCGTTCGTCGTGGAAGCTCATGACCGCGGTATCGCCCGGCACGATGTCGAGGCTCTCGCCGGGAGCGAACCATTGCGGCGTCTCGTTGACGTCGGTCTGGCATTGCACGAGCACCGCGTGGGGAACCGGATGAATCGCGTCGCCTGGCGTGGCGAGGCGCCCCGCGACGAGGCGCTCGAGACGATTGGCCGCTTGCGGGTGCAGCCGCAGCACGGCTCCGATTCCCTGTGGAGGCAGGCCGGAGACCAGGTAGAGACCGATCCCGCGAAGATCAGCGACCCAGCTCCGGATGCCAAGGAACGGGGGGCGCACGCCGGCGCCGGGCATCGTCAGCGTCAGCGCGGCGCTGTCGTAGGTCGGATCGCTCCCCCACTGCGGCGACAGCAGTGGAGCGGTCAGCCCGAGCGCGAGCAGGCCGTCGTCCTGGAGGTGCTGGCTCGCGTCGCCCGGCGTGATGAGCGGTACCAGGGGGCTCATGGCACGTCCACGTCGATGCTGAACGACCGTCCGTCGGGAGCGGTGAGACGCAGGCTGAACTTCGTGACCTCGACGCGGGCGAGCACGGCGTATGCGCCCCGCCGTCCGCTGCCCTTGCGTCGGCGGATCTGCAGCGGCGCGGCCGACGGCGGCTGGCCCGCGTCGATCGGGATGTCCCCGATCGCTAGCTCGAGCGTGTGCACCTTGGGGCGCAGCGGCGGGCGGCGGTCGACAGGCAGCGCGAAGGTCTTGCGCACCGGTTGGATCTCCGCGTCGGGCCGCGCCGCCTCGGCCACGATCGGCACGGTCGGCTTCAGCGCGCCCGGCCGGATGAACTGCGGCTTGTCGGACACGGCATCGAGGAACGGGAAGAGCGAGCCGCTGCCGGCTTGAACCGCGCTGATCTTCAGCGTATAGGGCACCCCGCCGAACACTCCGGCGGGCGCACCCGACGTGAAGTTCAGGGCAAGGTCGGAGATGAGCGGGACGAGATCGATGTCGGCCAGCTCAGGATCGGGCAGCACCGGGCCGCCCGGAACCCGCAGCGTTCGCTGCGAGATGCGCCCCATCGGGTCGGCGATTCGAACGAGCACGTCGAGCGAGACGTCCGCGCTCGTCCGCCTTATCAAGGCGCGGAAGCTGCTCGGGGCGGGGGGGCCCGCGCCCGCGCGCCACAACCCGTCGCCGGTGGCGGGCGCCACCAGCGGCGTGGTGCCCAGGTCGCCGCCGTAGTCGATTAGGGAGGAGGCCGCCGGATCGCCCACGACCACCGCGACGACCTCGAGCCTGTGCGTCCCCAGCGCCGTGGCGAGCAGCGGCGCGAGCGTGCTCCAGCCGATCTGGATGTCCGCAACGGCGCCGCCCGGCCAGGTGACCTCGAGGTCGGAGAGGTCGGGATTCCCTGGCGGCGGCGTGACGACGGAGATCGCGTTGGACGGCTGCGAGCGCCCTGAAATCAGGCCCTGCTCGGCGATCTGGTGCGGCAGCTCGCCCATGACCGGCCATTCCCACGCAGCCCACGCGACAGCGCGATACCAGACGCGGCGCCAGCTCGACCCCGGGACGTCGCTGCCGGCGAAGCGCTCGGGCCTGCCGTCGGGCGCCGTGGTGACGGACCACCCGGGCGTGGCGAGGCCGACGCGCGCGATCGGCGGCCCCATCGTGTCCAGCGACCGTGCCGCGTCGTCGACGCGCACGCGATAGATGTCGACGCGGTCGGCGCGATGGCCCGGGCGCGTGGTCACGCGCAGATCAACGGTGCCGTCAGGCTTCGCCGTCCCCTCGATCATCGGCGCGGTCGGTGCCGCGATCCGCGGGGCGGCGCGCAGGATGACCTGGTCGCGCACGTTCGGACCGGACGGCCACGGCCCCTCGACCTGCCCGGGGCTGGTGGACACGATCACGTACGCGTGGATCCCGGTTGCGCCCTTGGGCATGCTGACATCCAGACTCGTCGAGGTCAGCGCAGACGCGGTCAGCCGCGTGAAGGGGCGCCGGTCGGGATTGGCCTCCCACAGGTCGAGCAGGGCATCTGCGCGATCGGACAGCGTGTCCGCCGCGGCCGGCTCGGGCTCGCCGTAGTGGGCGAGCATCGTCACCTCGTCGCTCGTGTAGACGCTGTAGCCGGCGGCACCGGGGACCGCCGGCCATGAAATGCGAGCGTGGCTCTGGCCGGCGCCGTCGGGCAGGCTTGCGAGCGGCACGATCTCGGGCGGCACGGGTGGAGCGACCGGATCGGAGGCGTAGACGATGGTCGGGCCGGCGGCGACCGTTTCGTGGCCGGGGGCCAGCCGCTCGATCGCGCGCGTCCACAGCGCGATGCCGATGTGCGGGGTGGAGCCGAAGTCCGCCGTTGAGCCCGGGATCGTGATGCGGTAGCGGCGCACACCATCGCCCTGCGCGCCCACGGCGACCGCGGCGTCGCCTCCCGCGTTGAGATAGGTCAGCACGTGCCCAGGAGCCCCGGTGATGGTCGCGGCGTCGCCGGCGAACGTCATCACGACCGCCGCGCCCGGGCTGTTGATTGCACGCTCCAGGCCGCCGGGAGCGGACGCCACCGGCGGCGGGGTCGCTTGATCGGGCGATGCGTAGACGCGCCCGACGAGGATGACCTCGGCGGGGCTGCGGTCCGTCCAGTCCCACGCGACGTCGACGGTCAGCGTCCCGTCACAGACCTTGCTGAACAGGATCGGCGGCGCCGTGACGGCCAACCGGGCCGCGACGACGCGCGGCGGTGGCGTCGAGGGCTGCGCGGCGACGTAGTCGACCCCCAGCCATGGACTCCAGAGGCTGAACAGGCTCTGCGTCGCGATCGAGTAGCGCACCTGCCGGCTTCCAGGATCGTTGGGAATGCGCAGATAGCGGTCGGCGAGGTGCACCCAGTTGAGCTCGGGGTCGCCGCCACCGACGCCCGGCGCGACCGGCTTGTGCCCGCCGCTCGGGCGCTTGTCCATCAGCGGCCGCGACTCGGCCGCGCCCTGGTCGTGGCGACCGGCGGCGTAGCTGGCGACCCGGACGAGCGCGTTCTTCGGCGGGCGGCTCCACCGCACGATGGCGCTCGTCCCCCAGTCGATGTCCCGGCTGGGCGGGGCGAGATGGGCGCGATCTTCGGAAACGAGCTGGGAGGCTGGGAACGGCGGCAACGCGCGTGGCGGGCGCAGGGCGTACGCAGCGAGCTCGACTGCGTCGGATTGACCGTCGAGGCCCCTCGCGTAGGGGGCCGTCACCATGAAATCCCAAAGCGAGCCATCGTGGTAGGGCTTGGCGTCGCTGTTGTCGTCCTCGGTGAGATTCGTGCCGTAGCCGAGCGCGAGGCTGAGGAAGGGGTCGCTACCCGTCGCGGCGCGCAGCAGCATCATCGGCGAAACCTCGGCCGTGCCGTCCGGCGCGTTCATCTGCTCGCCGTCGAGCGTCTGCGGCGGCGGGACGCTGACGGTCATCCGTTCAGCCGCCTGGCTCATCTGGTCGAGCGACAGCACCGCGCGCAGCGCCGGGAGGACGTCGACGCCGACCTCGTCGACGAGCGCCGATGGTTCCGGCGTCTCCCAGACCGGCGCGGCGACCCCCGGCTGCACCTCGACCGGCCACCCGAACGGCGGCGTCCCGCGCTTGATGCGGTCCACCGCGGCGTCGCGCGGATCCATCAGGCCGCTCACCGGACCCTGCGCAGCGCCATGGTCGTTAATCGGCCCCCACTCGGACGGATCCACCGGGAGGCCGACGATCTCGACCTCCTCCCAGCCGGGCAACGCTTCATACTCGGCCACCGCGATCCCGCTGACACCGGACAGGCTCATCGCGCTCGGAATGACCGCACCATTGAGGTAGGGACCGTGCAGCTCGACCTGCGTCGGGCCGGCGGGCGCGTGGCTCGTCGTCGCGATCGACCAAAACTCGGGAGCACTCGCGAGGCCGTTGATCGGGCCACCGCTCACGCTGTCGACGCTCAGGCGAGCCATCGCCACTGGCTCGTCGAACAACACGAGCCGACCGGTCACGAGAAACATGTTCGTCGTCGTGAAGCCGACCGGCTTTTCCGCCTGCCCCGCGAACGAGTGACGGCGCCAGACGGTGAACGGTCCCGTGGGCAGTCCGATGCCGCGATCCTTGCCCCCGGGGCCGCCCGGATTGCCGCTCGCACCGTTGATGTGCCAGCGCAGCGCCACGACCACCGGCGCGCCCTCGACGTCGATCCTGGCCTTCTGGCGGCGGGCTTCGGACAGCCAGTCGATCAGCCCGGCCTCGATCACGAAGAGGCGAGGATCCACGATACGCGGCGTCGCCACTCAGCTCTCCTCCCACGGGGCCCGGAGCAGGGAGACGTCGACGACGGGAGCGTGCTGATCGGTCGCCCCCGGCCCGTCGAGATAGCTCTCGGTGAAGGCCACGCGGCGCAGCGACAGCTTGACGTGCTTGCCGCGCGAGCCCGGCTTGAGGATCGCGATCGCCCGCTGTCCGCCGGGGGCGCGGACGATCCGCGCGACGGCGCTGTCGGAATCGGCTGCCTCGATCGGCTCGACCCAGCTGTCGCGCCGCAGCTGCCAGTGCGTGATATCGGTGCCGGGGAGTGTCTTGAGCGTGGCGCGCTCCCGCGTGCGCCAGAGCGGCTCCCGTGCGTCGATCACGACCGCCGTCGGCTGTGGCGCGCCGCCGCCCTCCCACCACACGACAATCCGCGGCTTGTCGGGAACGGGCATCGGCTCGATCCCTTCGTGCGCCGGCACGACGTTGCCCCGCAACACGTTGTCGAGCTCCTCGCCCTCGGGCTCGCGCGTGGCAAAGGCGGCGCCGACCTTGGCGGCCAGCCCAGCCGGAACGGCACGATGTGTGACGCGCGATCCGAGGCAGAACTGCGCGTACGCGGCCAGCGACTCGAACTCAGATGTCGCGAACATCCGCCGGAAGACGCGCGCGGCCGTTCCGCCGGTGCCGTCTTCGGGGACGCGCCAGATATCGAGCAGGTAGTCCGTCGCGGGGTGCAGCGGGATCGGGATCGTGGTCACGGTGTGTCGCACACGGGTCTCATCGATCTCGACGCAGTCGGGGTCGACGATCGCGGCGACGGTCTCCTCCCACGGCGAGAACAGCGCGCCCGCGACGGGCAACTGGTTGAAGGCGTCGAGCACCAGCGGGTAGGGGATCGCCAGATCGTCGGGGTCCGGATGAAGGGCGGACGCAGCGCTGAGACGGACCTCGAGCCTGTAGCCGTGCGCGGCGAACAGGGCGGTGAGGTCGTGCGTGGCGAACGAGATCTGCAGCGGCTCGCCGCCGAAGACCTGGCGCTCGCCCTCGTACGGGATGCACGCCAGCACCCATGGGTCGAGGCGATCGGGGGCATCGTCGACGGTTCGAAACCAGAAGCTCTGCACGTGGTCGACCACGTTGAGCGGGTCCCTGTCGGGGCTCGTGGCGGACGCCGACCACGTCAACCGGACCTCGTACGCGGTGTCAGGGGTCAGCAGAGCGACGTTGCCGCTGTCGGGCCCGAGCGCAGCCTCGAGCACCTTGTGGTTCTTCGCGACCATGTGGCTGTCCTCGTCGAAGCGCGCGATCTCCGACGCCAGCAGGGCCTCGAGCGCGGCGACGTAGAACCCGGGGCCGGAGAGGTTGTCGGCCATCCGGCCTTCTGCGTCCGGGCTCAGCCCCACGACGACCTCCTCGGCGTCGAGGTCGCCCTTCACCTCGACGAGCACCGCAACGTACGCGCCCTTCTCCAGGACGAGCAGGTGGTTCATCACGATGGCGATGTCGTCGTCCCACGGACCGTCGGGATCGACCCAGGTCGTCGGCAGCGTCACCCAGCTGACGACGTGCGATCCGTCAACGACGACCTCCGACACGACGTGCTCGTCCGAGGTCACGGCGCGCACGACGATCTGCTCCTTCAGCAGGCGACGGTTGACGAACAGCAGCACGCGCGCGGTGTCGAACGTGCCGGGCTCGAGCACCACGCCGTCGGCCAGGTCGCCCGGCTCGAAGCCGAGCATCGCCCAGCGCCGGTCGACGTCGTTCTCGCGCACCGGGTCCCCCTGCGGTGGCGCCAGCGTGTCGAAGCGCGGCGCCGCGAGGATCCGGCTCGCACAGCGCCGGCCCGCGATTGCCGCGGCGGCGGTCGCGGTGCCAACGGCGCCGCGGGCGACCTCGGGATCGATCACGGCCTGCGAGAGCGCGGCGCGGCTGATCGCGATGCCCTGCTGCAGCCGCCGCGTCATCTCGGTGAAGCTGATCTGCGGCTCCTCGATGACTTCGGGGCGCTTCCCGCCCCGGACCGCGCGGCCCGCCGAGAGGAAGGGCGGCAGCGACACCGGCCGGTTCGGCACGTCGCGCCCGCCGCCTCGCGGACAGGCGACGATCGCACCCACGACCTCGGCCGGCAGAACGCCGCGGAACGGGTCGACCATCGGGTCGCCGCAGCGCCAGCGTTCGCCCACGTCGAGCACCGTCGGCGTCGCGGCGGAGCGCACGGTGTCAGGCGGATCGGGCCATGCCTCCCCGTCGACCAGCCACCCCGGTACCGATGGCCCGAGCGGCTCGAAGCGAAACGTCCACAGGACCGGTGTCGGCGGCGCCGCTTGGTCGCAGACCGTGCCCCAGCGATCCTTGACGGTCTCCGTCAGCGCCTCCGACGCCTGCAACGCCTTCGGCGTCGCGTTGGGAATCCATGACAGGAGCGCGAGCTGCGCCGACTCGTTGGACTCGGTGGGTGGGCGCAGCGTCCACCACGTCGCCGGCGTGGGCCCGGCCGAGATCGGTCCGAGCAGCTCGACCTTGGTCAGGGTGTAGGTGATCTTGTCGGTGCTGCGCTCGACGACGCGCCCGCCGCTCGAGCCGCCGAGATCCTCGCCCTTGAACAGCACGCCGGTGTCGTACGGAGGTGCGGCGAACATCACGACCGGGATCGCGTTGATCGGCACCGCGGGCATCTTGTCGTCGGCCGGCTGCGCACCACTCGCGTGCGCCTCGCCGAGCCCGGCGTCCACGGGATCGTCGCTGGCGCTTCCGTGTACCAGCGCCGGCGAGCGGCTGACGACCGTGACGCCCTCGACGAGCGTCGGGATCACGACGTCCGGCGGCTGGTTGTCCTCGATCGTGAAGTCGACGCAGCCCTCGATCTCAAAGAAGAACAGGTCGATCGAGCCGCACACCTCGCCGCTGATGCGGTATCCGCTCTGCTCGGGCTGGCCGGGCGGCTGGCCGAGGCGGACGTTCAGCGTCGCGCTGGCCGAGATCGAGATGACGAACAGCCGCAGCTCACCGCGGGCGTAGATCTCGCCCGCCACCAGCAGCGGCGAAAAGCCCAGCACCGCGTCGAAGCCCGCCGCGAGCTCGGCGTAGAGGCCAACGCTCTTCGAGCCCCAGACCATCGAGACGTGCAGCCCGGTGGCGATCGCGAAACCGCCCGGCGTGGGCACGTTCGTGGGGAGGTCGTTCTTGACGAGTTGTCCGTCGCCGGCGAGCATGAGGTAGCCGGAGCCGCTGAAGACCTCGAAGATCTTGGCCCGGATCTGGTCGGGGTACTTGCCGAGATACAGGTGCCAGTCCTCGGGCTGCTTGCCGTTGAAGAACGCCTCGATCGGGATTTTCAGCTCGAGGATCGGATCGATCTCGAAGTCGATGACCATGCCGATGGTGAGCGTCTCGCGCCCGGCGTCGAGATCGACGACCGCCAGCAGCGTGCCCTCGACGTCGCCCTTCTGCTCGGGCATCGGCGCGAGGACGTTGGCCTTCATCATCAGCAGCAGCCGCGGCCCCGGCAGCTCCAGCATGAAGACGCCCTTCATGTTGAATACGACGGGGCTGCCCATCGTGCCGACCAGTGCCCCCACCCCGAAGGCCCAGTGGTCGACGTCGGGCTTCCAGAGCGTGGCGTCCTCGACGTGGGTGGGATCGCCGCCCGCGCGCTTGAGCCACGCCAGCGCCTTCGTGGTCGATGCGCTGTCGGGCTCCTCGTTGCGGCTGAAGTGCATCGCGAAGAGCCCGATCAGGCCGTATAGGCCCAGCCCCGAGCTCCACAGCGGGATCGCGACGGGGAACTCCACCTCGATCGCGACGGCCACACCGGTCGCGGGACCGCCGGCCGCCTCGGGGATGTTCTCGACCCGCAGCGCGGCCGCGATCCGCAGACGCAGCGGCACGAGCGTGAGGTCGAGGCGCCCGGCGAAGCCGTGCTCGGAGATCGCCAGATAGCCGCTGCCCGCGATGACGCCGGGGACGTCGACACCGACGCCGAGCGCGGTCAGCTCGACGGTCGGCGGGTCCGCCAGCGTGATCCGCACCCCGCACCGCTCCAGCGAAACGACGCCGAGATCGACGGCGGAGCCGAGCATCACCTCGAACATCGTCGGGTTCGTGCGCGAGATCCTCGCCCCGTCGACGCGCAGGACCCGGCCGAGTGGATCGGCGACCTGCAGCGCGCCGGGCCGCGAGACGTCGAGCGTGTAGCCCTTCGACGAGTCGAAGACGGGATGGAAGATCGCCTCGCCGTTCGAGTCGGCGCCGAAGCGCACCCCGATCGCCTTGTAGCGCGCGACGAGCGGCTTGTCGCGCGCAATCGTCAGCAGTCGCAGTGGGCCGATCTTGATGTCCGCCGAGACGGCGGTCTCGATGTCGGCGAGGATCGACGTCGACCACTCACCGGCGTGCTGGCGCAAGAGCGCCTCGCCGCCGTACCACACGACGCGCTCGACGACGAACCAGCCCGTCGCCGCCAGCGCGGCCGGGACCGCGAGCGCGGCGCCGGCCAGCACGAGGTCCTCGAGCTCGGCGGTTCCCGGCTTCTCGGGGCTCGCCGCCGCCAGCAGCGGGAAGAACAGCGCGTAGAGGCCGAGCAGGTTGCGGCCGAACGAGCGCTCCTGCAGCGGCTGGCCCGGCAGGCTGCCCGTCGCGACCAAGCCATCGACGTCTGACGGATCGGCCCCGAAGAGGACGTCGAGCGCCCACTCGTCGCTGCCGGGATTGCGGGTGAAGACGCCGCGGAAGCGCACGATCCCGTCGCTTGGGTTCTGGTGGCCGAGCCCGGTGAACGAGGGCATGTCCGATTCGGCGACCTGGCCGCGCAGGCGACGCTCAGTGGCGGTCTCGAAGTTGACTTCGCCGTGCAGCTCGACCGCGATGAAGTCGTCGCGGATGATCCGCACCTTGGCGCCGATCGAGCGCAGGAAGTCAGGCCGTTCGGGCGCCGCTGGAGGGGGGTCTACGGGTGCGGGGGTGATGACCGTCGTCGACGGCACCGGTGGGCGGCGGACGGTGCCGGTGGTGGCGGCGGAGGCGACCGTCACAGGGCTCTGCAGCTCCACCCGCCACCAGCGCCGGCGCGGGTTGTTGACCGGGTCGGCAATCTGCGCGGGCTTGGCGTCGGAGAATCCACGTGCGGGGTCGACGCGGCTGAATACGAGCGAGCTGCCCGCTCCGGCCAGTTCCTTGTAGAGCCGCGTGGCGACCTTGGCGCGCCGGTCGGACAGCAGCCGGTTGTACGCAGCCTTGTTGTCGTCGCCCTCCCATGAGGCATGCCCGACGACCACGACGTTCGTCGCCGGGGGGATCGAGCGCAGGGCATCGCGGTGCTCCGACGAGGCGAGGATCGCGACGCCGCCGGTCCAGCCGGCGACGATCGCCTCGTCGCTGCTCTCGGCGGTGCGCGTCATCTCCGCGTTGAGCGCGTACGCCTCGAGCTGGGCATCCGTCATCTGATCGGGCTCGTCGAAATGGAAGTAGATCGGGGCGGTGCTCGTCGCTCCGGCCACCGAGGCCTTGACCGACGCGTGCGTGTTCGGCGCGAGCGGGAACGTCGCGGTGCGCGACGGCGGCCCGGGAATCGCCGTCTCGTCCACGGTCCACGTCGCCACGGAGTTGTCGTCGAGCGCGACCGTGACGCTGCTGTCCGTCTGACTGGCGATGACCAGCCGCGGGGTAGTGACCGCGACCCCGTTTCGCGTCGCCGCGGTGGCGGTCACCTCCGCCGCCGGGATGCTTCCCGGGATCGTGGTCGTCGTCGAGCCCGAGGCGCCGCTGCTGTCACTGCGCTGCGCCATGATCGTCAGCTGCGGCGTCGGAGCGCCCGACGCCGTCCCCTTGACCACGATCGTCCGCGTCGGCGTCGTCATCTGCAGTTGCTTGACCCGCTCGGTCTCGAAGTTCGTCCCGCCATCCAGGCTGATCTGCGTCACATTCGGCGGGCGTCCGCCTTCGATGTCGACGACGATGGTCGACTGCTCGGGCAGCACGACCCTCGCGCTCTCGCCGTCGATGCGGCGGATGGCGATCCCCCGCCCGCCCGGTGCGTAGAAGCGTGCGCCGATCCGCACCTCTCCACCCTGGTTGATGACGTCGAGCTCGAAGTCGCCGGTGACCCCAGCGCTTGCACCGATGCCGAGGAGCAGGTTGCGCACGCCGGCGTTGACTGCCCAGCCCTCGGCGCCCTGCGGTGCGACGAACAGGCGGATCTCTGGGAAGTACACACCGGTCCAGCTCTGGTCGAAGCCGAACTGCTCGAGTACCGCTGGCGGCGTCGTGCCGGTGGAGAGGTCCAGCACCGCCGAGCGGAAGCCGAACCCGACGGTCCGCCCTGGGCCAATGAACGCGTACGGCGGATCCATGCTGACCATCTGCGCGACGCCGATGTCACCGGGGTCGTCCAGGCCGCTTGCGCCAAAGGAGAGGAGGGCGATCTGCGGCTGGGCTCCGACGTTCGACCCCTGGCTGATCTGCAGCTTGACCCTGGGCAGCGTCAGCTGGACCTCGGTCCGATCCGGGTCGGGCTCCAGCGCGCCGTCAGAGCGCATGCTCGCAGGCCGCAGGAACGGCGGACGCAGCACACCCGACGTCACCACCAGGTCCAGGACGAACGCTGTGCTGGGGTAATCGGAGAACGGGACGTCGACCGGCGCGGCGTCGAGCGCGTCGAGCACCGCGTCAGTGGGGGCGAACGCGGCCGGTGGCGGGCTGTCGATTGGCGCATGCCCGGCGGCGACGATCGCCGATCCGACGCGCGGGGCCAGCAGCTGGAAGTCGATCGTCGTGTCGCGCAGGTCTATCCACGGGCTGCGCCGCGACGGATCGTCACGCGGGTGCCCTTCTGTGTTCGAAGCGCGAACGCCGAAGCTTGAGCTCGTCGGATCGAACCAAAGCTCGACGTCACCGTAGACGCGCGCGCGCCCGCGCAGGACGCTGGACGACACGTCGTCCGCCTCTTCGTACTCGTCGACCGCGAGCACGGCCAGCGCGGCATGCACGTTGCCTGCCGCATTGCCCAACAGGAAGTAGGGAGCGACGAGATCCCAGAGCGCGACGTCAGCCACGGGATCGGTGGCTGGACGATTGGGGGATCATCTCGGCCGACCCTAACCGCGTGTCGTCCGCCAAAGGTGAAAAATCTTTCATGCTGCGGCAGGGGCGCGATTTGCTGAATTCAAGTACCGCGCAGCGTACGCCTCTTGCGACATCGCCAGTCACACGGGTGCTGCTCGCCCCGCGGATGACCTGGCGCACGAGCGATGCGTGCTGCGACCGCAGCGCTTCGCGTTGAGATACATGTTGATCGGCTCCTTGCGAGCGCGCCCCTCGCTTAATTGAGGTTCTCCTCATGGGTTGGTGGTGAAGGGCAGCGTGATGTGGATGGCGCTGGCGCAGAGGTAGATGAGGGCGATGAGGGGGTCGGCGCTGTGGAATCCGAAGCTGCGGTGGCTGATGAGGCGCACCTTGGAGTTGAGGCCTTCGAGGCGGGCGTTGGACAGGCCGAGGCGGATGGCGGCGAGGAT
>JALZJA010000077.1 GCA_030860005.1 Actinomycetota bacterium | reverse complement strand
GCCACGGCAGGGCGAGCCCAGCCTTGATGCGGGCGCGCGCGCAGCGCCGGCGCCCGGCGAAGCGGACGACCGGCTGCAGGAGGTGCAGGCCGGCCGTGATCGCGCGCATCCACGTCTCGAGCCGACGCGAGCGCGGCTCGTGCGTGAAGCTCGCCCCGCATGCCGTGCGCCAGGCCTCCACCACGGTCAACCCACCGGCGATCGCCAGCAGCGCGAGCGCGAGCAGCAGCGGCGGCCACAGCGCGCTCAGCGCGGCGAGCGCCGCGAGCCCGCTCAGCGCGAGGTACCACTCCGGCATCCTGGTGAGCCGTGCGACAAGCCCCGGCGGCGCCGTCCGCCGCGTCTGAAAGAGCGCCTCGCCCCACGTGCCGTACTGGATCTGCGAGCGGCGGCGGTTCATCCCGGCACCGAGCGAGTTGCCGTAGACGCGGCCCTCCCAGGTGGCGTGGCCGCGGCGGTTGTAGCGCTCGGGCCACTTGCGCTCGAGCAGCCCCTCCGCGCGGCCGTACTGGAACTGCTGGCGCAGGTAGCGGCGCACCGTCGAGCGGCAGTGGTGCCAGACGACGGCCGCCGGCGCGAAGCCGATCGCCTCGCCCGATTCGTGCAGCCGCCAGCACACGTCGACGTCGTCGCCCGCAATCCGGAACGTTTCGTCGAACCCGCCGGCGCCGCGCAGCGCGTCGACGCGAAATGCCATGTTGCAACCGGGCACGTGCTCGGCCTCGCGGTCGGACAGCAGCACGTGTGTCGGACCGCCCGGCGCATTGGCGACGCAGTCGGCGGTCACGCCGTCGCCGGGCGGCGCGAGGTTCGGCCCGCCGGCGGCGGCGCGCGAGCCCTGCACGAGCGCCCGTGCGAGGTGCGTGAGCCAGGTCGGCTCGGGCCGCGCGTCGTCGTCGAGATAGGCGACGATCTCGCCATTCGCGGCCTCGAGGCCGACGTTGCGCGCCCGCGACAGCCCGCCGTTGTCGGTGCGGATGAGCTGGGCGTGCGGGTGGCGCACTGCGACATCGGCGGTCCCGTCGGTCGAGCCGTCGTCCACGACGATGACCTCGTAGCCGGGGTAGTCGAGCGCGCCGAGTGCCTCGAGGCACTCTCCGATCCAGCGCTCGCCGTTGAAGGAGCAGACGACGACCGATGCCCACGGCCAGCCGTCGGCGGGGGAGGGCACGGGGTCGGCGAAGACGTCGGCGACCGCCGCGAGTGCGGGCTTTGGGCGTCGCTCGCGGTCGACGAGGCCGAAGTCCCAGTCGAGGATCTCGTGGCCGCCCCGATGCCACTCGTCCGTCCACGCGAAGACGAACGCGCCGGCGGCACCGAGCTCGTAGGTCGTTGACAGCTGGCGGCGGAGCATCCGCGCTTGGTGCTCCTCGCCGTTGCGAGCGCTGTCGAGGCCGATCTCGGTCAGCACGAGCGGCCGGTTGCCCGCGAGGTTCTGCAGGCGGGCGACGTACGCCTCGAACGGGGCCGGCTCCTCGAGAAAGACGTTGAAGCAGACGAGGTCGAGGAACGGGAGGTCCAGGTACTCCGTGCTCGGATAGTTGACGTACGTGACGAGCGCGGCGGGGTCCTCGTCGCGCACGGCGGCGCAGAGGCGCTCGAGGAACCGCTCGGTCGCCGGCGCGCCGTGCCAGCGCACGATCGACGTCGGGATCTCGTTGCCGACGGAGTAGCACACGACGGCGCGGTGACCGGCGCACGAGCGCACCTGCTCGCGAACGCGCGCCTCGATCGCCTCCGCTCGCCCCGGCTCGTCGAGGAACGCGACGTGCTGCTCCCAGGCGAGGCCGACCATCACGCGCAAGCCGGCCTCGTGCGCGAGGTCCAGCAGCCAGACCGGCGGCACGGTGTAGGTCCGCACGACGTTCACGCCCACGCGCACCATCTGCGCGAAGTCCTCCTCGACCCGGCGGGCCGGCGGGACGCCGTCGCCCAGCGACGCGTCGAACGTGCCGTAGGTCACGCCCCGCAGCAGCAACCGCTCGCTGCCGGCGTACAGCCATTTCCCCGATGCCCGCACCGGCGGCGGCGCGAGCGTGTCCCGACCAGCCTGGAAAGCGATGACGTCCTCTCGGTAGTGGTCCATTGCTCCCTGCGGCACAAGCCGGCCGACTTCCCGCGGTTGCAGATCGGGCATTCGGACGCACTCTCTTGAACCGAAGGCACGAGGTCGGACGAACGTCCAAGGGCGCCCCGCGGGGCGCTGGTGCTCTCGGCGGTGCTCGTGTTGCGGGCACCGCCACCGCTTGCGAACAGGCGTGCCCGGCGGCGGGCTGGCATAGGGTGAGGTGCGGTGTCGGGTCCGCTGACCGGGAAGGTGGCTCTCGTCGCGGGCGCGACGCGCGGTGCCGGGCGGGGCACGGCGGTCGCGCTGGGGGAGGCGGGCGCGACGGTCTATTGCACCGGTCGCACGACCAGGGCGCGGCGTTCGGAGTACGACCGACCGGAGACGATCGAGGGGACCGCCGAGCTCGTCGATGGCGCCGGCGGCGAGGGGATCGCAGTCGAGGTCGACCACCTGCAGCCGGCACAGGTCGAGGCGCTCGTCCAGCGCATCGACTCCGAACGGGGCCGCCTGGATGTGCTGGTCAACGACATCTGGGGCGGCGAGCTGCTGGCGCAGTGGGACACGCCGGTGTGGGAGCACGACCTCGACGGCGGTCTGCGGATGCTGCGCCTGGCGATCGACACGCATTTGATCACCAGCCATTTCGCGCTGGCGTTGCTCATCCGCCAGCCGGGCGGCCTGGTCGTCGAGATGACCGACGGCACGCTGGAGTACAACGCCGAGCAC
>JALZJA010000070.1 GCA_030860005.1 Actinomycetota bacterium | reverse complement strand
GGCGGGCCCGTCGGCGGCGACCCGGGTGATGAAAGACCTGGCGGGGGGGCGCTCGTCACGGACGCGAGAGGTTACGCAGCGAGCGCCGCCAGCTCGTCGAGCGAGCCGATGACGTGCACGCCCGCGGGCACGCGGGCGGGCCGAGCAGCGCGGGCCACGAGCACCGCACGCAGGCCGGCGCCAAGCGCACCGGCGACGTCGTGCTCGAGTGAGTCCCCCGCGTGGGTTGCACCCTCCGCGGGAGGGCCCGCGAGCGAGAGCGCGCGCCGGAAGATCTCCGGGTCGGGCTTGGCCACGCCCGCCTCGGCCGAGCTGATCACGCCGTCCACGAGCTTGCGGAGCCCCGTGCGGTCGAGCATCTCGTGCAGCGAGACATCCCAGTTGGAGACGACGACGAGCCGGTGGCCGCGCTCGCGCAGCGCCCGCAGCGCGGCGGGAACCTCCGGATAGGGCTCGAAGCGCAGCGCCGCGAGCAGCGCCGCGAGCACGGCCACATGCGACAGGTCGGCGAGATCGGCGCCTGCGCGCTCGAGCGCGTCGCGCAGGACCGCGGCGCAGCGCTCGCGCAGGACCGCGAGCGACTCGGCGTCGGCGCCGATGTCGAGATGCGCCCGGTAGTACGCGATCTCCGCGACGATCGCGGCCGCCGCCTGGCGCTCGCTCACGTGCGCCCCCCGCGCCCGAAGCTCGGCGACGAGCAGCGGCGCGGGCTGTCGCAGCTCGACAAGCGTGCCGAGCGCGTCAAGCGTGACTACGCGACCCAGTGCCACGTTGCGAAGACCGCGGTGTAGACGACCAGACCGCCCGCGAACGCGCCGAGCACGAGCCGTTCGCGCCACATGCGGCCGGTCATCCACAGCGCGAGCCAGATGGCCAGCGGAAACAGGACGGCGAGAAAGCGCGGCAGCGACATGAGCGGCTGCGGACCCACGGGATAGGAGAGCGGCAGGGCGAGCGCCGCGACGACGTACGCGCCGTAGGCGGCCGGCAGCCGCCGCAGCACGCCGATGACCGCGGGGACGGCGAGCACGAGCCACAGCGCGAGCTCGATGTTGTGGCGCGCGACGATGAACGGGTCGTCGCCGGCGGCCGTGAAGAACACCGGCTCGCGCGCTCCCGACAGCAGCTGCCGCGTCCCCTGAACGGCCGCCACGATCCCGTCCCAGGCGCCGACGAACGGGCCCGCGAACGAGCGGAACCATTGCTCCTGCGCCTGAAACGGGGCCAGCGCATCATTGCCGTCGAGCGCGAGGAAGGCGCAGTAGGCGGCGAGGCCGAGCGGCACGAGCGCAAGCCACAGCGCGTCGCGGCCGAGGCGCCGCCGTGCGCGCGGGCGCACCGGCGCGGCGCCCCAGAGATAGATGAGCGCCAGCGGAATCACGAGCAGGACGCCGGCGCTGCGCGTCGTGGCCGCCAGCGCGCCCAGAGCGCCCGCCCGGGCCCAGCGCTCGCGACGCGCCGCGTACACGGCCCCGATCGACAGCATTGCAAACAGCGACTCGCTGTAGACCGCGGAGAAGAAGAACGCCATCGGAAACAGCGCGGTGACGAGGACGGCGTTGCGCGCGACGGCGCGGTCGTGGTCGAGCGCCACGAGCCGGTGCAGCAGGACCAGCGCCGCACCGAGACAGACCGTCGAGACGAGCACTCCGCCGATGAGGGCGGATCCGAACACCGCGCCGGCGAGGCCGATGAGCATCGGATACAGCGGGAAGAAGGCCTCGCGCGAGCCCTCGCCGTAGCCGCCGGCGGCGATCTCCAAGTACCACTTCGAGTCCCAGCGCGCGAACGGCGCCGCCAGGACGTCGCCGCCGTGGCCGAACGGCGACGTCAACGCCAGCGGGTCGAAATCCGCCTCGCGGCCGGAGAGCCCGAAGACGAGCACCGCGCCAGTGCCGGCGCACACGACGAGCAGGCGCGAGAGCCACAACGCGCGCCACGCGTCGCGGACGGCCTGGTCGTCGCGGGCCGACCCCAGAGCACCGACCGCCTCGACGGCGCGCGCTCGAAGCGCGCGCCCTCGGGCGCGGGCGGGAAGCGCGCGCGACTGCATCGCCGGATCTTGGCAGGGCGCGCCGGGACCGAGGGACGGTCGGGCATGCCCCCGCGGGCACGTGGGCGCGCAGGATCATGACGTGCGGAGGGCGAAGAACCCCTCGATCCCTAGAATTCCGTGGTCGGCGCGGGTCACCGTCATCCGCGCACGACACGATCCGATGTCCGCTCGCCTCGAACGCCAGCGTCGACGCCGCCGTAGAGGCGGAGCCGGACGCGTCATCATCATCACCGTCGCCGTCTTAGTGGCGGCGGCGATCATCGCGGTCCTGAGCGCCGTCGGCTACGTCGTGGGGATCGCGAACTCCGCGCCCGACGTGCGCACGCTCAAACCGCTCGACCCGGGGCGCAACTCGATCGTCTACGCCGCGGACGGCAAGCGGCTGGGCATCATCCAGAACGACGTGCTGAGCACGCCGATCCAGTCGTCGAAGATCCCCAAGAGCATCCGCGACGCGACCGTCGCGATCGAGGACAAGCGCTTCTACGAGCACAAGGGCGTCGACCCGGAGAGCATCGTCCGCGCCGCGATCAAGAACGTCAACTCCGGCAAGACCGTGCAGGGCGGCTCGACGCTGACGATGCAGCTCATCCGCACGCTGTACGTGCCCGGCTCGGGCAAGGAGCGCACGCTCAAGCGCAAGATCCGCGAGGCGAGGCTCGCCGAGGAGCTCGAGAACATCCATCCCGGCCGCCGGGGCAAGGACTGGATCCTCACGAAGTACCTCAACTCGGTCGGCTACGGCACGAACGACGGCCAGACCGCCGTCGGGATCGAGGCCGCGGCGCGCGTCTACTTCTCCAAGCACGCCGACGACCTCACGCTCGCCCAGTCGGCGCTGCTCGCCGGGCTGCCCCAGGCACCGAGCGATTACAACCCGTTCAAGAACCCCGCGCAGGCTGCCGCGCGGCGCAACGACGTGCTGAACACGATGGCCGACCAGGGCTTCATCACCGACTCCGTGGCGCGCGAGGCACAGGGAGAGGACCTCGGCGTCAAGCCGACGAAGTACTTCCAGCGCAAGCGCGAGAGCTACTTCTTCGACTACGTCATCGACGAGCTCATCAAGGAGTACGGCGTCAAGACCGTGCGCGGCGGCGGGCTGAAGGTCACGACGTCGATCGACCTCGACCTCCAGCGCAAGGCGCGCGCGGCGATCGCGAAGGACCTGAGCTTCGGTGGTGCCCCCTCGTCGGCGATCGTCTCGATCGACCCCAAGAACGGCTACATCCGCGCCATGGCCTCCTCCGCGAAGTACGCGCAGTCGAAGTTCAACCTCGCCGCCAACGCCAAGCGCCAGCCGGGCTCGGCCTTCAAGGTCATGGCGCTCGTGGCTGCGGTCGATCAGGGCGTCGATCCCAAGACGACGTACATCCAGTCGGGCAAGCTCACCGTCACCGACCCGAGGTGGGGGCCGATCAACGTCAACTGCTACGGCGGCTCCTGCCGCGGCGGGTCGCTGAGCCTCGTCCAGGGCACGCTGGCCTCCGACAACACCGTCTACACGCGGCTCGCGCTCGATATCGGGCCCGAGACGGTCAAGAAGGCCGCGCGCGGCCTCGGGATCAAGTCCCGCCTCGAGGGCTATCCCGCGGAGACGCTAGGCGGCCTGGCGCGCTGCTGCACCCCGCTCGAGATGGCCAACGCCTACGCGACGATCGTCAGCGGCGGCTGGCGCAACAAGCCCAAGGGAATCACCGAGGTGCGCTTCCCCAACGGCAAGGTCGACAAGCTCGGCAAGCCGCAGCGCCACAAGCAGTTCAACTCGGGCGCGATGCACGAGGTCGTGAAGATCCTCGAGCAGAACATCAAGAGCGGGACGGGCAAGCGCGCGGCGACCGGCTGTCCGGCCGCCGGCAAGACGGGCACGACCGACGCCAACCGCAACGCGTGGTTCGTCGGCTTCAGCCCGAAGCTCGCCACCGCCGTGTGGGTCGGCTTCCCGAAGGCGAACATCCCGATGCCCAACCTCTTCCACGGTGGCCCGGTCGACGGCGGCACGTTCCCGGCCGAGATCTGGGGCATCTACATGAAGTCGGCCAGACGCGGATTCTGCGGGCAGTTCGACAAGCCCGACGAGGTCTTCGGCGGCTCGCCGCTCTCCGGACGCCACGCGCGCTCAGGGCCGCGGGACTTCGGCGGCGGCGTCGGCCCCTCGACCGGCAGGCGCACCAAGCCGCCGCCGCTCAACAACGCGCCGCCTGGCGCGACCCCGCCGCCGACCGGCGGCTACGACCCCGATCTGTACGACAGCGCGCCGCAGGACGAAGCTCCGCCCTACGACCCCGATGACAACGGCGGCGGACCGATCGACCCGAACGGCGGGACGCCGCCGTAAGGCCGGAAGCCGCGTCAGTCAGCGCGTCTCGTGAGTCGTCCCTCAGCGACGCCGCCGAGGTCAACGTCGTCCAGCGTGCTGACCACGATGTCGGCATCCGCCTCGGCCAGCAGCGCCTCGTCGTCGTGTCGTGCCAGGCCGAGCGCGGCGAACGCGCCGGCCTTGGCGGCCTGGACGCCCGACACCGCGTCCTCGATGACAAACGCCGCCTGTGGATCGATGCCGAGCTCCCGGGCGGAGGCGAGGAAGATCTCCGGATGCGGCTTGCCCTGTTCGAAGTGCCGTCCCGAGGTGTCGACATCAAAGGCGTCCAGCAGCGTCAGGCCGGGCTCGATCCAGTCGTATTGCAGTCCCTCCCGTTCGGCGAACGCGTCGAGGCGGATCTGGCGCAGGAAGAGGCCGGCGTTCTTCGACGACGACGCCGCGGCGACGGCGATCCCGGCGTCCTTGACCGCGAGCAGGAAGCGCAGCGCGTCGTGGTAGGGGGAGAACTTCCCGGCCTCGATGAGCTCGACGACCATCTCCTGCTTGCGCGCGGCGTAGGCGTCGACACGTGTCGCAGGCTCCGGCACGCCGAAGTGCTCGAGCGCCGCAAGCGCGCCGTCCATCCGCGGCTTGCCGGAGAGGACCTGCTGATAGACCTCGGACGTGAACGCCTCCGGCGTCCACGACGTCCGGTTGCGAATGTCGGCCCAGTCGCCTTCCATGAGCTCCTGGAAGGCCTCGCGCCAGGCCGCCTCGTGGGGCGAGTCGACGAGCACGCCGTCGACGTCGAAGATCGCGCCGCGAAATCCCTGCTGCACCGTCACTCGCTTGCCCGGATGTCGTCGCCCTGGCCGAC
>JALZJA010000052.1 GCA_030860005.1 Actinomycetota bacterium | reverse complement strand
CGGCATCGCCGGCGTCGTTCCAACCGCTGAAGGCGCAGATCAGCGCCGGGGCTCGAAGTCCGTCCGGTCTGCTCTCCCAGATCAGGGGCTGCATCCGATTCAAGGTACATCATGGTCGTGTGACGATCGCGACGCTGCGTCCCGGACAGGAGGTCGACGGCGTCTTCGCGTGCACGCGCAAGGACCGCCTCTTGTCGCGCGCGGGCACGCCGTATCTCGCGGTCGAACTGCGCGACCGAACCGGCGCCGTGCAGGGGCGCGCGTTCCGCGATGCCGACGTGCTCGCCGGGCGTTTCGATCGCGGCGACCTCGTGCGCGTCGCGGGGCGGGTCGAGCGCTTCCGCGACGAGCTTCAAGTCGAGCTGCGCGCGATCGGCCGCGCGCCGGCCGACGACGCCGATCCGGCCGCGTTCCTGCCCGTCGCCTACCGCGACCTCGACGAGCTCGACGGCTTCCTGGAGCACCTGGCGCGCGAGGTGCACGACGCGAGCTTCAAGGCGCTGATGGACGCGCTGCTCGGCGATGGCGAACTCCGCGCGCAGTGGCGCCGTGCACCGTGCACGCGCAACGGCCTCCACGCCTATCTCGGCGGTCTGCTCGAGCACACGGTCGCCGTCGGGACGCTCGCGCTCGAAGCCTGCCAGCTGCACCCGCGCCTGGACAGCGATCTGCTGCTCACCGCGGCGCTCGTCCACGACCTCGGCAAGACGCGCGAGTTCAGCTACGGCGCCGAGATCGGGCTCACCGACGCGGGTCGCCTGCTCGGCCACGTCGAGCTCGGGCTCGCGCTGCTGCGCGAGCGCGCGGCGAGGATCCCGACGCTCGATGCCGGCACGCTCCTGGCGCTGGCGCACTGCGTCCTGTGTCACCACGGCCCCGACGCCGCTCCGGGCCGGCGATTCGCCTCGGCCGAGGCGCTCGCGCTGTATCGCCTCAACGCGCTCGACGCGGCATTGAAGGGCGCGCTCGAGCACGGCCTGCCCTGAGCAGGGTGCCCAGTCGCTTGCGGGCGGCGTGTCCCAGACCGCCCAGGTAGGATCGGCCAGATGCCCCGCCGAGCCCTACTGCTCTCGCTCGCGCTCGCCGGGGTCCTCGGCTGCACCGACGCGTCGGCTGCGCGGACGACGTTCGCCGTCCGCGGCGATGTGACCGCGATTGCGTTTGCCGGTGACGCGCTGATCGTGGCGCGTCAGCGGACGGACGGCAGCCTCAGGCTCGAGCGCTGGTCGCCGGGAGCCCCCGCCCAGACGCTCCTGCGCCTGCCTCGTTCGGGTGAGGACACCACCGTGTCGCTCGCAGCCTCCGCGCAGGCGCTCGCTCTCGGTCTGCAGCCCGACGGCGGCGAGGACTCCGACCCCAGCCACGTCTTCGTCGGTCCGTCGGCCGGCCCGTTGCGCGAAGTCGCCGCGTGCAAAGCCGGGCTCCTGCGGCCGGCCGTCGCCGTGTCCGGCTCGCGCATCGCCTGGCCCAGCGGCGGCTGTGGCGAGCCGGTAAGCCATCCGAGCGCCTTCAGCCCGGTGGCGATCGTCATCGGCGGCGCCGATCCAGCCGCGCCGCTGCGCCGCATCGCCGTCGGGCCCGATGCGCTGCCCATGGCGATCATGCTCAACGGCGAGACCGGGCTCGTCGGCTTGCTGCGCCCGTCGTTCTTCCACCCGTTCAACAGCGAGGTGCGGCGGCTCGGGGTCAGCGTGCTGGGCGAGACGGTCACCAGGGAGAACGGAGCTACCGTCACGCCGATCGGCATCCTGCCCAGCGGCGACACCGTCTTCGGGCTGGGCGGGTTCGAAGAGGAGGAAACGGAGGACTCCGACGAGGAGTGCTCCGCTGGGCTGTTCGTCCTCGCCCCGGGCAGCAGCCGGCGACGTGCGCTGTCGCTCGGCGGCTGCCCGATCGACGAGTTCCAGCGCTCCGACGGCGGTGCCCGGATCGCCGGCGAGCGCGTCTACGCGATCGTCGCGGAGGCTGGCACGCGACGGCAGGCCACACGGCCGAGACCGGTGGCGCTCAAGACGGTCCGCAGCGACGGCCGCGACCTGCTTGTCCTCGCGCGCGGCACCTACCGACCACCGCGCGGCCTCGCGACGGACGCGGCCGGCCGTGTCGCCTGGTGGCAGCGGGGCTGCACCGGCGGCTCGGAGATCGTGACCGACGACGGCGCGGG
>JALZJA010000051.1 GCA_030860005.1 Actinomycetota bacterium | reverse complement strand
AACTTCGCCTGCAAGCCGTCCGTCACGGCGTCGAGCGCCGCCGCTTGGCGCGACAGCGGATGGACGGTGACGGTGATCGGTTCGCCTGGCGCCGCGGCGGCTGCGGCGGCGAGCGCGGCGTCGATCGCGCCGTGGGTCTGCAAGCAGCACGGGTAGGCCTTGATCCAGTTCTCGCGCACGGCCCGCCGCCGCGGCCATGCCGACCTGCAAGGCCTTGCCGTCCGAGCCGAAAGCTGCGCGCAGACCGCTCACGCGCAGCAATGCCAGCCCGATCGCCGCGCGCTGCCGGTCGCAATCAAGCCCGTGCAGTCGCGCCGCTGCCACGGCCGCCCCGGCGGTCCCGCAGACCGCGGTCGGGTGCCAGCCCCCGTCGTAGAGCCCGGGGTGGCAGGCCCGCGTCAGCACGCCCATCGCCTCGAACCCGGCGGCGTAGGCATCGAGCACGTCCGCGATGCTCGCACCGCGCTCCGCGCCCAGCACGAGCGCCGCCGGCGCGGTCGGCGCGCTGAGGTGGGCGAGCCCGGGCTGGTAGGTGTCGTCGAGATCCAGCACGTGGCCGGCTGCTCCGGCGGCTGCGACGCGTGCAGGCCGTGACCGGCGTTGCGAGCCGCCCGCGCGGACGGTTGTGAGCTTCCCCGGACCGCGCAGGCGAGCCAGTCGAGCAGCGCGGTCGCGTGGCGTGCGCTCATCGCCGGGCATCGTAGATCGGCCTGCTCGTCGTCGGGTGGCGGTTCAGCGCGCGAGGAGCAGTCCCCGGGCGAGCGAGATCAGCTCGTTGAGGTTCGCCCGGTATTGGCGGGCAAAGGTCAACCGCGTGATCGAGTCAGCCTGCAGGTCGAGGTGGCGAGCGGGCGAGAACATGGCACACGGAGACGCGTGGATAATGGTTGGCTGATGGCCGTCTACGTCGACCCCGCGATCTGGGAGCGCTGGAACCGGCGCTGGTGTCACCTGCTCGCCGACGACACCGACGAGCTTCACGCCTTCGCGGCGACGCTGGGGCTCAAGCGCGCGCGCTTTCAGAGCAAGCCCGACCGGCCGTGGGTCGACCACTACGACATCGACGAGGCCCGGCGTCGCGAGGCGGTCACGCAGGGCGCGATCGAGATCACCTGGCGCGAGGTGTGCAAGCAGATCGCGTGCAAGCGCGAATCGGCGCTCTCCGAGCGACACTAGGCGTTCGGTGCGACTGCGGCGCGCAGCTCAGACTGCCCGGACGGCGCTCAGGTTCTGCGCTCGAGGTCGCTGACTTCCACGGCCTTGGCGTCGGTACGATCCTGCGCGCGCTCGAGCTCGTCCTTCGCCTCTCCCTTGCGCTCCTCCCGGCGGCCTTTGCGGCGCAGCGCGGTGTCTCCGGTCAGGTCGCCTACGGCCTTCTTCGCACGTCCTGTCAGCTTGTCCAGGATGCTCATGGCGCTCCTCCTTCGTGGCGGTGGATCATCCAGAGATCGGCTACCCCTCCGGACACTCCCACAACCCGGACTCGAAGGGAACCCTCACCCTTCGCATCCAGGGTTTGGGCTCGGGGCCGCAGCTGTGGTAGCTCCCACGCATCGGACGGCTCAAGCTGGGTAATGGGGCAGCATCGCAAGCAGTCGCCGTACGATCATCTTCGTTCTCGCCGCCGCGTTGTTCTGCGGGCGCGCGCTGCTCGTAGCCGTGCTCCTCGACGCGCCCGCCTCCACGTCGATTCCGCTGGCGATGGTGGCTGGGGTTATTACGCTCGCCTTCTTCTTCAGCATCCGCGCTCTACGGCCGCTGAGCAGCGCGACCTTGCGTGACCAGAGCACGTGAGGCCCGGGTGCCAGCGAGCGTGCTGTGCGCTCGGCCACCGGGCGGCGCTCGGCCTCATAGCCGCACCGCGAGTGATTCATCGCCGGGATGGGAAGATCAATGCGATATATCCACGATGCAAGGAGCAACAGCATGGCGCAGCGGACGCAGGCCGACCGACAGGCGGCGGCGAAGAAGGGCGCGGCGACGAGGCAGCGCAACGCGGCGGCGCAGAGTGGCGCCGAAGCCCAGCAATCGGCGAAGGGCGTCGGCGGCGCGGCGAGCTCGACCGTGAAGGCGCTCGGCGGCGCGGTCGTGCAGGGGGCCAAAGCTGTGGCCAGCCGCGTTGGGGCGCTCCGCAAGGGCAGCTGAGCGCGAGCACTCACATCGACCCCGGCGAAACCGGTTCGAGCTGAGGTTCTCGTAACCGAGGGCCTCAGCTCAGTGACAACGTAACGAGCGTTCGCTTTGTGGCACGATGGCGCGCAGGGTGCCCGTGCGGGAGAGCAGCCTCACCGTCGCCGTCACCGGCCCCACTGGGACGCTCGGCTCCGGCCTGTTGCCATTGCTGCAGGCCGACGATCGGATCGGGCGCGTTGTCGGGGTCGCCCGCCGTCGGTTCGATCCCGCCGCGCACGGGTGGTCGAAGATGGAGTACCGGCGCGGCGATGTTCGCGACGTCGCCGCGCTCGAGCAGGCGTTCGCGGGCGCCGATGTCGTCGTCCATCTCGCCTTCATCATCACCGGGACAGCCTCGCGCGAGACGATCCGCGCCGTCAATATCGAAGGAACGCTGACAGCCTTCCGCGCCGCGGCCGCGGCCGGAGCCAAGCGTTTCGTCTACGCGTCCTCGGTCGCCGCCTACGGCTTTCACCGCGACAACCCGGCCGTGATGACCGAGGAGTGGCCGGTCCGTCGTGCCCGTCACCTGTTCTACGCACAGGAGAAGGCGGACCTGGAGTGCCTGCTCTACGAGGAGGCGGCGGCGTTCCCGGGGATCGCGCTCTTCCTCGTGCGTCCGCCGATCGTCCTGGGCCCCAATGCCGTGGGAGCAAAGGACATGCTGCCGCGAGGCGTGGCGGCGCTCGGGCGCGGGCTGCTCGGTCTCGTCGATCGCCTGCCGGTGGCGCTGCCCGTTGCGGTCGCGCCGCTGCCGATGCAGTTCATCCATGAGGAGGACGTCGGGTCGGCGCTCGTTGCGTGCATCGTCGCAGCTGGCCCACCCGGCGCCTACAACATCGCCGCCGACGGGCTGCTCACGACCGCTGATGTCGCTCGCGAGCTGGGACTTGCGCCGCTCCCTGTGCCGGTCGGACTCGCCCAGGCGGCCGCTCGCGCTGTGGCCGCGGTGCCGACGCCGTCCTTCGTCCCGCCCTTCAACGAGTGGCTGGAGGCGGTCGGCCGGCCGGCGATCATGGACGCGGGGAAGGCAAGGCGCGATCTGGGTTGGGAGCCCCGTTACACCGCCCTCGAGGCGCTGCGCAACACGCTGCGGCGCGCGTCGTGAGCAGGGCGTTCTTCCGTTCAGGGGCGTCGGCGTCCAGAGCAGCCCGTTCTTCCGGTCAGGGTTGTCATCGTCGTGTCCGGGTACCGTTGACGCGATGCAGGTGGCGAATCTCGCATTCGACTCGCTCACTCCGGCACTGCCGCCCGAACGCTGGTGGGGCAACCACCTCGGTGAAGCTCGCTGGCAGCTGGAGCTTTCCCGCCTCATGGTCGATCCGGTCTTTCGCGGCGTCGGCGTTCCCCGCGGCGACGGAGCGCCGGTGGTCCTCATCCCCGGCTTCCTTGCCGGCGACGCGTCGCTGCGGATCATGCGCGCATGGTTGCGGCGCGTGGGGTACGTGTCCCACGCATCCGGGATCAGCGTCAACATCGACTGCTCGGACCGCGCGGTCGACGCGCTCGAGCGGCGGCTGGAGCGGATCTCGGCGCTCGCCGAGCGCAAGGTCGCGCTGATCGGTCACAGCCGTGGCGGGCACTTCGTCAAGGCGCTCTCCCGCCGCCGTCCCGAGCTGATCTCGTCGGCCATCTCGATGGGCGCGGGGCTGGATACGCCGTTCGACATCAGCGCGCCGACGCGGGGGGCCGTTGCGGCGGTGCGTGCGGTCCACGCCCTCACGAGCGACCGTCTCGCCCGCAACGGCTGCTTTACCGCGACGTGCAACTGCCGCTTCCGGCGCGACTACCAGGACGTCTTTCCCGACGAGGTGCCGCTGACCTCGATCTATTCGCGCGGCGACGGCGTCGTGCGGTGGCGCGCGTGCTTGGTCCCATACGCGCGCTGCGTCGAGGTCACCGGCAGCCACATCGGGCTGCCCTTCAACCGCAAGGTCTACCAGGAGGTCGCCTGGACCCTCGCGGCCGAGACCACCGACGCCTAGATCGCTGCGCCTGCGGGCGCCGCCGCCCTCTCATTCGCAATGCCGTAGCACCCGTCAGGTGTCCGTACGGCCTGAACCACTAAGCTGGCGCCCGCACACTCGTCAAGCCGTACGCGTTGAAGGAGGCGACCCGTCGTCGTAGCAGGCGACCAAGCCGGAGATGGGCAGGAGCGCTCCGAGGGGCGGATCGCGCTCGTGCTCGCGGGCGGAGGCGCGCGGGGGGCCTACGAGATGGGTGCGCTGTCGGTGCTGGCGCCGGTTCTGGAGCAGCAGGGCGACCGGGTGGAGATCATCGTCGGCACGAGCGTCGGCGGGATCAACGCCGCCTATCTGGCGGCGAACGCGCATCTGCCGCTGAGCGAGGCGGCCGCGGGCGCCATGGAGGTGTGGCGCGGGCTGCGCTATCGCGACGCGATGCGCTCGCTGCTGTCTCCGTCCGGGCTCAGGATGCTGGTCCGCTTCATCGGCACGTGCCTGAGCCTTCCCGTGAAGGCGGTGCCGAGCCTGCTCGACACGGCGCCGCTGCGAAAGACCCTCGACCGGATCATCGAGTTCGAGCGCATCGCGGACAACGTCGCCGACGAGGCGTCGCCGCTGCGCTCGGTGGGCGTCGTCGCCACGTCGTACGAGACCGGTCGCAGCATCGTCTTTCACCAGGGTGGCGAAACGCCGCCCGTCAACCGGGAGCGGGCGATCGACTACGTGGCGGCCGAGCTCACCCACGTACACGTCCTCGCGTCGGGGGCGATCCCGGTCATCTTCCCCGCCGTCGAGGTCATCGAGCCCGCGGCGTGGCGCGGCTGGTACGGCGACGGCGGGGCGCGGCTGAACGCCCCGCTGGATCCCGCGCTCGCGCTCGGCGCCGAGCGGGTCATCGTGATCGGTCTGATCTCCTCGGTCGCCCCCAAGGACCTCTCGGTGACGACCCGGCCCGACCTGTTCGACGGCGCGTCGTCGCTGCTCAGCGTGCTCGCCGACCAGCTCACGTCCGACGTCGCCACGCTGACCACGATCAAC
>JALZJA010000042.1 GCA_030860005.1 Actinomycetota bacterium | reverse complement strand
GGGCTGGCCGATCCGCCAGCCCCACAACAGTGCGACTGCACTTGCAGACGAATTAGCTCGTCTTCGCGGCGAAGCCGACCGAGGCAAGGGTGGAGAGCGCGTACTTGGCGTAGCGCAGGTGAGCCTTCTTCATGAGATTCACCTCCTTTCTATGGCGTTTGGGTGCTGACGCTTAGGCGGCCGGGCTCGCACCGGCGAGCGGCTCGGCGCGCAGGTATTGCCAGGTCGTTCGCTGTGGCAGGCGCCGGTCCCAGAAGGCGTACTGCGCGACCATGATCGGCCCCAGCACGACCATGACGGGGATCGCGGTGTCGATCACGCCGAGCTCGACGACGAGCAGGATCCCTGCGAGGACCGCGAGGCCGATGCTCAGGCCGGCGAGTCCCGCCACGCGGCCGAAGGACTTGCGCATCACCAACGGGAAGGCGCTGAGGAGCAGCAGGTCTCCGAGGCCGACTCCGAGGCCGTTGCCCGAGGCGGTGTCCCAGGCCAGGAAGGGGACGAACGGGATCTCGCCCAGTCGATTGATGAGGTCGGTCATGAGTGTCAGCTGCGACGTAGCGATGAAGTCGTAGACGGCGAGCGCGGCCGCGAGCACCGTCACGTCGCGCGCGCCCATGCCGCTCTGTGCCCAGAGGTTTGCGACGCCGGCCACGGCCACGACCATGAGCGTGTTGTTCACGGCGAGGAAGGCGTTGCTCGTCGTGCCCTGGGTCAAGGCCAGCGCCACGTCGGCGGCCACCGCGACCGCGGCGACGCTGAGGATCGCGCTGCGGCGGCGCAGCACCGGCTCGAGGGTGAAGTACAGGATGCTCGTGACCGTGAGCGTCAGCACCCCGGCCACGACGATCAGCGGCAGCTCGAGGTAGACGTACGGGATCACCGCGATCGCCGTCATGAGGACAGCGACGTCGCGCAGGTTGAACACGCCGATCGGCGGGCGCGTGATTGTCCAGCGACGGAAGTAGAGCCAGCTCAGCCAGGCGGCGACCGTCCCGCCGGCGAAGACGATGATGAAGTCGACGGGCATGGTCATTCTCCTTGGGTGGCGGCGAGCCGCACGGCGGGGCGGGACGGCTTTGCGAACGACGTTTCCTTGAGGTCGCAGCGCAGCGGCAGCGGCTGCGCCAGCTCGTCGCGGTAGGCGCGCAACTCGAGCTTGCGCAGAGGGACGTCACGCGCGAGCAGTGAGGCCTCGATCTGGCGCCGGACGGCGGCGTCCTGCGAGCGCGTCACCACCTCGACGGCGACACCACCGGACACCGCGCGAAAGCCGTAGCGCGCCGGCAACGAAACGGCGGGCACGGCTTCGAGCGCTTCGATGACGTCGCGCACGAGCGTCCAGCCATCATCGTGGCGCACGGACAGGCGCTGCTTGCCCAGCAGGTTCGTCGTCGCCGGCAGTGCGCGCATGCTGCACGTCAACGGTCCCGCCAGCGGCCGGACGACGTCCTCGGTGTTGTAGCGCAACAACAGCGTTGTCTCGCGGTACGGCGCCAGCGGCGTCGCTACGACCGTCCCCGGCTCGCCGGGCCGCGCTGGGCCCGGACGCTCGAGGCTCTCGACCTCGAGCAGGCCGCCGGAGGGCTCGTAATGCAGGTGGCCGTCCGAGCACAGCGTGCCGCCGAACGGCACGAGCTCGGTCATCCCGTAGTTCTCGCGCATATCGACGTCGCCGAAGAGCTCACGGGCGCGCGCTTTGAGGCCTTCGGTGACGACCTCGCCACCGGCCCAAATCCGGCGCAGCCCGAAGTCGCGGGGACGGTAGCCGTGCTCGAGGCCGTACTCGACGAGCTCGCCGAGATAGGAGGGGTAGGTGGTCATGATGCTCACCCGCGGCCGCTTGCCCGGTAGGCGCCGGCGCTCGGTCAACAGCTTGAGCGTGTGGGGGATCCTCACCGCTCCCGCCACGTACACCGGCGCCCCGATTCGCGCGCAGGCGCCGGTGACCGTGCTCACGCCAATCAGCGCCCGCGAGTTGATGTTGACCTGGACGACGTCCTCGGGCTCGATGAGGTTCTGGTTCATGAACGACATCGCCGCCAGCGCGACGATCGTGTTGAACTCGCGCTCGGAGAAGTAGATGCTCGTCGGCCACCCCGTGGTGCCGGTCGTCGTCGCGCGCAGCGCGGGCTTCGCCGTGCGCGGAACGAACGCGTCGGGGTTGTCGCGCAGGTGCTCCTTCGGCGTCAGCGGAAAGCGCGCGATGTCCTCGAAGCGCATGTCCGGGAGGTCGATGCCCGCGTTCTCGATCACGGCGCGGTAGTACTCGGTCTCGCGCGCGGCGCGGATTGCCTGTTTGCGAAAGCGGCGCAGCTGCACCTCGCGACGCGTGTCCTCGTCGAGCGTCGGGCCGGAGATCAGCTCGTCGGCGTCGGCGCCGATCGCCCCGAACTCATGCCTCGTGTCACGCATCGCGGTCACGATCCGCTCCAGGGCGCGCGGGCTGAACGAGATGCCCAGCGCCATCGAGGCCCCGAATCGCAGCTGCGCAATGGCTGTCTCAAACATCGATGTCACCTCCGGTCGTGCGACCAGGATCACCGTTTGTGTCGCGGCGGTAGCGTTTCGCGTTCCGGCGCGTGCTCGTTGTGTCGTTGCGTAAGAGACAGTGGGCGGTCGACGGAGATACACGATGATGTGTGCCACCTGACACACATGTGGGCGGCACTTGGCTGTGGGGGCCGAATCTGCCGCGGCAAGGGGCACTCTCGCGCCGTCGTGGCGAGCGAGCCAGGCTGAGTCGCGCGCGGCCCAGGCTACGGCTCGTCGCAGAGCAGCAGCCCCGCGCCCGCGAGGCGCGCGAGCGAGGCGTCGATCGCCGCTGCGAGCTCGTCGTCCGTCGACGCGCCGTTGTCCTGCAGCGCCGCGAGCAGCGCCGGCCGGTCGCGGGTCCCGTCGAGTAGGGCGACGATGCGGCGCCCGAGATCGTCGTCGAGCTGGTAGTGCGTGTGGCGCACCGTCGTCAGCATCGTCCCGTTGGCCGCCTCGAGGCGCGCGACCGGGCTCACGCACGGACGCTCGGGCGCGATCGTGCTCACGAGCGGCGGGTGGACGTGCAGGCGCACGAGGTTCGCGCCGAAGCAGCGCAGCAGCGCGTCGCAGATCGCCGGCAGCTCACGCTCGCTGCCGAGCTGGCGGATCCAGATTGGCGACGGCCAGCTGCGTCCGATCGTCTCCAGGATGCGCGTGACCAGCGGGTGGTCGGTCGTGACATGGGCGGTGCCGGGGCCGACGAAGGTGACGCGCGCGCTCTGATCATCGGCCTTCCAGCGCAATGCCGCGGACACCGCGAGGGCGCACAGCGTCTCCGGGCGCGGCGTCCCGTCGAGCGTGCGGTCGGCGTGGCAGAGCAGCGTCTGGCGGAACTTGCGCTCCTTGAGGAAGTCGAGGTACTGCTCGCGGCGCAACGGATCGGACATCGCGAGCAGCGTCTGCTGCAGCGACGGCGCCAGAGCGCCGACCTGCATCTCCGAGAACTGGGCCTCGGACAGGAACCGCAGGCCGTGCGCATCCGCGCGCGCGATGAACTCGTGGAAGT